>CAIXXI010000476.1 GCA_903923345.1 uncultured Burkholderiales bacterium
CCCGCGCACGCACCGATGGGTACCCGGGGTGGGTCACAACCCGCCGCAGGAGGCCCCACGAGTCTTTGCTGACGCGGTGCTCGAACTCGTCGCGGCTGCAAAGCAGGCGAAGTAAAACGCTTGTGCCCATCACGCCAACAGATCCGAACACAAAATCGCGTTGAGACGAGCGATCCGCTGTGAAGGTTGCGAAACGCAGGTAATGCCTCAGCCGCCGGGGGCGTCGTTCATGATGTAGCGCGTCAGCTCGCCGACGTTGAGCTGCAGGTCGCGGATGACATCCTTGACGACGTCTCCGATCGAGATCACGCCCACGACTGCGCCGTTGTCCAGAACCGGCAGATGTCGAAAGCCCTTCGAGACCATCAGGCCCATGCACGCGTCCACCCGGTCACTCAACTTGACTGTGATGGGCTTGCTCGTCATGACCTGGCTGACTTGGGTGTCCTTCGCATCGAGCCCAGGCAGCAGCACTTTGATGGAGCAGTCTCCCTGGGTAATGATGCCAACCAGCACGCCGTCGTCGATGACGAGTACCGACCGGACGCGATTGTCCCGCATCTGCTGCAGGGCTTTGACGACCATGTCGTCGGAACGAACATGGATCAGGGTGCCGCTTTTCTGGGACAGCACGAGTTTGACTGTGGTCATCGATTTCCTCTTTCTTGGGCAGTCGGATGGCGAAACATGAATTGTGCACCGAACGGCTGCTGCGAAAAGCTCATCCGGCTCTTATTGCTCATCGAATCACTCCGCGACGACGGCGAATCCACGCAGCCATGGATCGAGGTGGGCGATGTCGAGCGTGCCCGACTCGAACATCTGCATCACCTCGGCGTAGATCTGCATCGGCGCCCGCTGCAAGCGCCAGCCGTTGATCCGCAGGAACACGTCGGCAGCCGCAAAGGCGATGCGCTTGATGCCGTCTACGAAAGGGTGGTTGATCGCCAGGCTCTCCATCAACGCAGCAGCCTCGGCCACGATGTCGTCGTAATAGCCTGTCTGCGGGCGAAATAGCGCGGCCTCCAGCGCCCCGGGATCGCGCAAGCCCGGCGAGCCGCCGTAGCGTTGCACCAGCACGGTATGAATGCCAAGCACATCAGCCACGGTCAGGTAGTCGTGCGGCACGGATTACTTGGCCAGCTCGCGGTAGAGGCTGTCGAACTCGTCAAGGCTTGACGCGAACGAAGCCAGCACATGACGGCGAGGACGTCCCTTCTGCTGCCGGTCGATGTAGTCACGCAAGGCCTCATCGAGCACCGCTTGGAACTGACGGCCCTGGCTTTCGGCGATCTGGCGCAGCGCAGCAAGCACCTCTGGTGATGCCTGGGAGGAAAACTTCTCGCGGACTGCGGACGTCATGGCCCTCTCCATCATGATTCATCTTGACGTTTCATGATAGGGCTCGACGCGACGCTCCGCCAGCCTCCGGTTTGCATTCGCCCTTGTTTGTAGGTGGTGGCGGACAGTTGCCTGGTGCAAAAACCGCCCTTTGAGCTTACGAGCAATGCCGCGGGCATATGCGGGCTTGCGGGTAGAGCGCCTTCGACTGCCGTCCCCGATCACGACCGGGCGGGCGGCCACAGGCGTGCGGTGTGCACCAGCGCCAAGATCCACACGGTGTCGGCCTGCACCTCGTAGACCAGCCGGTAGCTCTCGTGCGGGATCAGCTCGCGGGTGCCCGGGATCTGCCCGGGCCGTCCCATCAGGGGGTGCTCGGCCAGTCGGCCGACGGCTGCCTCGAAAACCTCATCCATTCGGATGGCAGCGCGTGGGTTGTCCTGGGCGATGAAGTCGACGATGTCGGCCCGGTCCTGCTCGGCGGACAGGGCCCACGGACCCTCATGTGTCAGCGCCGCCTGCTTGGGTCCGCAGCGCGGCGCGACGGGCAGCAAAGCGCGCCTCGACGTCAGCGCTGCTTGCGACCTGGCCGGAGGCGATCTGCGCGCGCGCCGTATCGACCTTGGCGCGCAGGAACGCGTCGTACTCGCGTGCCTGCCGTTGACGCTCGACGAACTCGCGCATCAACTCTCGAACGACCTGCGAAGCCGGGCGGTGGCTGGCCTCGGCCTCGGCCATGAACGCGTCGCGTAGCTCAGGCTCCAGCTTCAGGGTGAACACGGCTTCTTTGGACATGTCCGGCTCCGGGAAGAACGGTATGAAGAAATTATATACAACATCAATACCTGTCGCCATGCCGCCCTGAATGATGGGAGCCAGACCGCTCGTTCACCCATCCATCGACGCTGACAGGCGTCTCGTGATGAAAGGCAGCGAAGCACGATGGGAATGCACAGCCCGGTCGGCTTCCAGCGATGCGCGCAAGTACGTCATCGAGATCCCGCGTGAGGTCGCCGAGGCCGCCCGCGCGAAGCTGTCTGCGGACATGCCGAAGGCCTGACGCCTGAAGTGGAAGGGTGGGAGGCGGGCAGCCGGGGCATATCCGCCGCTCACCTTGATCTGGCGTCCGATCCATCGGTCAGGCCGCTCCAGCCAATGTCCCGTACGGCCCACCGGCGCCCAGCGCCCAGCGCGAACGGCATCGCGCCAAGCCGGCCCCGAATCCAGGAGTTCCGAATGCAAGTTGAAGATGTTGAAGGTGGGTGCAACACCGCCGCGCTGTTGCCCATCGGCAGTGACACCACGGTCGTCGAACTGATGCCCGGCACCGTGCTCGTCCGCGAGTGGGATGCCCGTGAGTACCGCGTCAAGGTGACGGACGACGGCCGCTACGAACTGGATGGCCAGCGGCCAGGCACCGCATCCACCCGCGAACCCGCGCAAGTGCTGGCGATCAGGGCAAGAAAAAAGCCAGGCGAGACGCCTGGCTTCCAAAACGGTGGTGGACCGAAGGAGGATCGAACTCCCGACCTCCGCATTGCGAACGCGGCGCTCTCCCAGCTGAGCTATCGGCCCCAGAACGCCTTCGAATTTACCCGATCCCGAAACCCCGGACAAACCCAGCCAGCCCGCGCCGCCTACAAGCCGAGGAACTTCGGCAACCACAAGGTGATCACCGGGAATGCAATCAGGACGCTCAGCCGCAGGATGTCCGCATACAGGAAGGGCATGACGCCCCGCCAGATCTGCGCGGTCGGAACATCGGGGAGCACACTGCGCAGCACGAACACATTCATGCCCACCGGCGGGCTGATCATGCCGATTTCGACCACACACACGATCAGGATGCCGAACCAGACCGGATCAAATCCCAGGTGGGTCACCAGCGGAAAGAAGATCGGGACGGTCAGCAGGATCATCGACAGTTCCTCCATCGCGGTCCCAAGAATCACGTAGACGAAACAGATCGCAACGATCACCGCGATCGGGTGGATCTGGAACTGTTCGACAAAATCCTTCAGGTCCTGCGGCATCGTCGTGAAATTCGCGAAACTCGCAAAGATCGACGCGCCAATCAGGATCGTGAACAGCATGGCGCTGGTGCGGGC
>CAIXXI010000477.1 GCA_903923345.1 uncultured Burkholderiales bacterium
GCGACGCAGTCCTAACATGAGTCTGCTGTTCACCAAGATGCAAGCTTGCGGCAACGATTTCATCATCGTTGATGATCGGGAGGGCCGATTTCGCTCAGTGCAATCGGATCTGGCACGACGCTTGTGCCAGCGGCGTCTGGGTATTGGTGCCGATGGTCTGCTTCTTGTCCTGGAAGGGTCTGCTCCGGGAAGATTCGGTATGAGCTTCGTCAACGCCGACGGCTTGATCGGCGAGATGTGCGGCAACGGTGCTCGCTGTCTGGCTGCATACCTTCATCGAGGCGGTCTGGTCGATCAGGAACTGGTGATCGAGACACTCGTCGGGCCAGTCAATGTGGACTTCAGCAGACTTCCCAGTATCGAACTCACCCTGGGCCCAGCACGCATCGTGCGGCGCGGAATTGAGATCACCTGGGGCGGCAGTGTGCTGCGATTCGATGAAGTAGATGCAGGCCCCCCCCACGCAGTGTGCTGGGTTGATTCGCTAGAAGCGCTTGACCGTGTGGACATGGTAGAACTCGGGAGGATGGTCAGAAATCATCCCGCTTTCGCTCCAAGAGGTTGCAACGTCAACCTGGCGACGCTCACACCAGACGGTGGTGTGCACATACGAACATACGAGCGCGGCGTCGAGGACGAGACACTGGGTTGCGGAACGGGTGCAGTCAGCGTAGCTGCCGTGTTGCTGGATCAGGCGCCAGGCGTTTCGACACGTCGAGTGGTCACGCGAAGCGGCGAAGCCCTTTTTGTCGATCTCGGGTCACCTGAAGCACCATCGCTGAGAGGTGGCGCCCAGTTTGTCGCACAGGGCACAATCGATCCCTCACTTTGGGCGGATCTTCTCCGGCCCTCCCCAGCATTGGCTGCAGCATGATCATCCGCCCATTCCTGCTGACGGCAGTGCTGCTGTTTGTAACCACCTTGCTGGGAACCGGCTGGGTCTGGCGCAATCACGCCGAAAATCAAATCGATCAGCTCCGTCAAGACCGATATCAGTTCAGTCTGGGCACCTTGAAGGCCGTCGCTGAGTCAGGCCTTGAATTAGGCGCTGAGATGGACTCATTGCCCGGCATTCCGCAGATGATCGCGGACATTCGCTCCCGTCAGCGCGACGTGATCTCGATCGATGTTTTCGACATCAAGGGGCGAATCACCACGTCTTCCGATCGCGCCAGCCTTGGCTCCACACTTCCGAATCAGTGGCGGGACCCTTGCCTGAGTGCAGGCGGAGCGATTCTGGGTGCACAGGACGACGACGCACTTGTCCAGTGCACCGCACTGACCAATAGCTTCGGTCAGGTGACTGGCGGCATCGCATTGCACTACACCTCCGTCAGTACACCCATTGTCGGGAGTGGCCCGGAACTGCCCGTCGTGAAAAAGGAATTTTTCTCGAAACTCGGATTGGACTTGCCGGACAGAGTGGTCTTTGCCTTGCTTGCCGCACTCGGCCTGATCACCGCCCTGGCCGCAGGCTTGGGATGGTTTGCCGCGCGGCCGGTCAAGCGCCAGCTCGAGCACGCCCGACGAGCGCTTGAAATCGGTGACATTCAAACCCCGCTTCCCTTAATGGGTCCAGTCGCGCCCGCGCTGCGCGAACTGAACAAGCGCTCGGAAGCACTGCGCCAGATCGAATCCGAGATCGACGCCATCGATCAACTTGGGAAATCCTGAAATGCATCCAACCCTTAATCGGCTCTGGGTGAAGTGGACGATCATCGCGAGCCTGCTTGCAGGGGTGCTTTGCGCAGGATTAAGCC
>CAIXXI010000478.1 GCA_903923345.1 uncultured Burkholderiales bacterium
CTGGCCAGCGCAGCGCAAGCCCCATCCGGTCTGGGTCATCTGATCCAGGCGCTCAAGGCTCTCAAGTCATTCGAGTGGGAAAAGGATGTCGGCCGCAGCCGAGTCGTGCACGAGGCGATCGGCGTGTGCGCACTTATCACCCCCTGGAACTGGCCGCTCAACCAGATTGCAGCCAAAGTCGCACCGGCTCTGGCAGCCGGTTGCACCATGGTGCTCAAGCCCACCGAAATCGCTCCGCTCAACGCGATCCTGTTCGCGGAAGTGTTGCATGAAGCGGGTGTGCCACCAGGCGTTTTCAATCTGGTCAATGGCGACGGTCCGGGCGTCGGCACCGCGCTTTCAAAGCATCCCGAGGTTGATCTGGTTTCATTCACCGGTTCAACGCGTGCAGGCGTGCTGGTTGCCCAGAATGCCGCGCCCACGGTCAAGCGTGTCACTCAGGAATTGGGTGGCAAGTCGGCCAATATCGTCCTGGACGATGCCGACTTCACAAAGGCCATTAGCGCCGGTCTGTTCGCCTGCACATCCAACACCGGTCAGTCCTGCAATGCGCCGACCCGAATGCTGGTACCGATGAGCCGCATGGACGAAGCCGCTGCGATTGCCAAGGCTGCTGCGGCCAAAGTCACAGTGGGTGATCCGAACTCGGCCGATACCAAAGCAGGGCCCGTGGTCTCGAAGATGCAGTTCGACAAGATCCAGGCACTCATCCAGAAGGGCATCGACGAAGGTGCGAAGCTCGAGATCGGCGGGACCGGATTGCCGGAAGGCCTGAGCAAGGGTTACTTCGTCAAGCCCACGGTGTTTTCGCACGTCACCAACCAGATGACCATCGCCCGCGAAGAAATCTTCGGGCCGGTGCTGTCGATCATCGGTTACACCGATGATGCCGATGCGATTCGCATCGCCAACGACACGCCCTACGGGCTGTCAGGCTATGTGCAGTCCGCCGACATTGAGCGGGCTCGCAAGGTCGCGCGTCAGATCCGCGCAGGCAACATTCATGTGAACGGCGCAGGAGTCGACCCGGCCTCGCCCTTTGGGGGCTACAAGCAGTCGGGCAATGGGCGCGAGTTCGGCACCTGGGGTCTGGAGGAATTCCTCGAGACCAAGGCGATTCTCGGCTACCACCCGGCTGCCGCAGCCTGATTCAATCGCTGTATTGAAAGCATGCACCTGCATGCTTTCGAACCTGAATGATCAAGCCCGACGGGCCCGGCACATCACCGGGCCCGCGGCACAATGAGGTGCGCCAGCACCCGGATATGGAGACTTGATGAACACACGTTTTTCAGTTCGCCGACGCGCGATCCTTTCGGCTGGCGGGGCTGCAGCTGTCGCCGGGCTGGCTCCCACCGCTCGTGCACAAGGCCTTCCAGCAGGCGTGCCATCCGGCACGATTCGTCTGCTGGTGGGCTTTCCCCCTGGCGGTGGCTCGGATCTCATGGCCAGGCAAATCGCAGAGAAACTCCGTGAGCGAACCGGCGCCAATATCGTGGTCGAGAATCGCTCGGGTGCCAGCGGCGTGATTGCAATCGATGCGCTGAAGAAGTCCCCTGCAGACGGCACGGTGATGATGTTCGGCACATCCGCCACGACGGTGGCACAGTCCGTCAATCGCAAGTCGCCCGGATTTGATCTGGAACGCGACATGACACCGATCGGGCTGACCGGTGTGACCTGCACCGCCTACGTCGTCTCCTCCACGCTGGGTGTGAAGAACCTTCCCGAATACATCGCCTGGCTCAAGCAGAACCCACAGCGGCACAACTTCGGCACCACCGCACTGGGCAGCAACACCCAATTCGTCGGCAACATTCTCGGACAATCCTTGGGCGTTCCGCTCGAAGCAGTCGCATACAAGGGTGCGGCGCCGCTCATGGGGGATCTGATGGCGGGCCATATTCCAGCCGGATGCGGTGGCCTGACAGACTTCCTCACCCAGCATCAGGCCGATCGGCTGCGCATCATCGGGGTGAGCTCACAGAAGCGATCCGCATCAGCACCCGACATTCCGACGTTTGCTGAACTCGGGCACCCAAGGGCGACCTACGAGGGCTTCTACGGCTTTTATGGCCCGCCGAAGATGAACCCTGCCATTGTTGATGCGTGGAGTCGGGAACTGAGAGCCGCCACCGAATCAGCGGATCTGAAGCAAAAACTCCAGAGCATGGGTCTGGATGTGCTGACCGCGGGCCCAAGCGAATTTGTGGCGCGTCAGAGCCGGCTGGTCACCACCTTCACCGACATGATGAAGACGGTGGGTTACTCACCGGAATAAATCGCTAGGCACCCGCGATCGTCACGACTGCTCTGCATGCATCGCACGCTGACTGGCCGCCGCTTCGAAAGCGGCCAGTCGACGCGCGAACATCGTGTCCTGGATGGATTTCGGCTTGGGCGCAACAGCAGGCTCAGGCAGGGATTCATACAGATGACAGGCCACCTGGTGACCCGGGCCTGCCTCTCTCAATACCGGTTGTTCCTCGCGGCATCGCGGCTGAGCATGGGCGCAACGGGTGTGAAACCGGCAACCGCTGGGCGGCGCCATCGCACTGGGCACATCACCCGCCAGAATGATTCGCTGCCTTGAAGCACCGGGATCCGGTCGCGGTATGGCCGACAGCAGGGCCTGCGTGTAAGGGTGACGCGGTGACTGGTACAAGGACTTCGTGTCAGCGACTTCAACCAGTCTGCCCAGATACATCACCGCAACGCGATCACTGATGTGCTTGACCACCGCCAGATCGTGCGCAATGAACAGGTAGGACAAGCCAAAGCGCTGCTGCAAGTCCTGAAGCAGATTCACCACCTGCGCCTGGATCGACACATCGAGCGCTGAAACCGGCTCATCACACACGATCAGATCTGGCCGGACAGTCAAGGCGCGGGCAATACCGATGCGCTGACGCTGACCGCCCGAAAACTGATGCGGGTATCTGCGGGCATGCTCTGGGAGCAAGCCAACCACATCGAGCAGTTCTCTGACGCGGGCCGAGCGCTCAGCCGGTGTTCCGATACCGTGCACCTGCATGGGTTCAGTCAGGATGTCGCCCACCGTCATGCGCGGGTTGAGCGAGGCATACGGGTCCTGAAAGATGATCTGCAGATGGCGACGCATCCGGCGCATGGAGTCGTCATCCAGCGTGGCGATCTCCTGACCCTGAAAGCGGATCGATCCCTCGGTGGGCGGCATCAGTCGCAGGATCATCCGACCCGTGGTGGACTTGCCGCAGCCTGACTCCCCCACCAGTGCCAGCGTCTCGCCGCGTGCAATCTCAAAGCTCACATCATCGACCGCACGCACTGACCCGACCGTGCGGCTCACGACCACACCGCGCTTGACAGGAAAGTGCTTCACCAGACCCCGAACGCTGAGCAATGGGCTGGCGTCGCCCGGCTGGCGGGTGGTGTCCTGGCTGTTCAGCAGCTCAGCGTTCATCGGCTGGCTCCCATGACGGTCGACGTCGAATGATCGATGAGCTCGATCGGGGCCCTCCAGCAGGCCACCTGATGCCCGGGACTGATCTCGCGAAGTGCAGGCGGTTCAGCATGACAGCGCGCATCTGAAAACGGGCAGCGTGGGGCAAAGCGACATCCTGCCGGCTGACGCGCGGGGCTCGGAACGGTGCCCTCGATGGTCGCCAAGCGCGAACGGGCCACATCAAGTCGTGGAATCGATCCAAGCAGACCAATCGTGTAGGGATGCTGCGGATCGTTGAAGATCGCATCGACCGGCGCACTCTCCACAATCTTGCCCGCGTACATCACGATCACTTCGTCGGCCAGTTCGGCAATCACGCCCAGATCGTGGGTGATCATCAGGATCGCCATGCCCAGACGCTGCTGCAGATCGCGCAGCAGCTCCAGGATTTGCGCCTGAATGGTGACGTCCAAGGCGGTCGTGGGTTCATCGGCGATCAGCAGCGCCGGCTCGCAGGCGAGTGCCATCGCAATCATGACGCGCTGCCTCATGCCTCCCGACAGGTGATGGGGAAAGTCATCCAGCCGCTGTGCCGCCGACGGTATACGGACCAGCTCAAGCACCTCGACCGCCCGAGTTCGCGCAGCCTGCAGGCTGATGTCTTGGTGAGCCCGGATGACTTCCACGATCTGCCTGCCGATGGTGTGCACCGGATTCAGCGACGTCATCGGCTCCTGAAACACCATGGACATCCGATTGCCGCGAAGCATGCGGCGGGCCTGCGGTGACAGACCGAGCAGGTCCCGACCTTCGAAATGGATCGACTCCGCACTGACCTTGCCCGGCGAGGCCACCAGGCCCATCAAGGACAGCGAGGTGACGCTCTTGCCGCAGCCCGACTCACCCACGAGACCGACGGTACGACCTCGAGGCACATCGAAACTGATCCCATCGACCGCCCGAAACAGGCCACGATCAGTCTCGAACCAGGTTTTCAGATCCCGCACCTGAAGCAAGGCATCAGACGTTTCTGATGCATGCGCCGCAGGCGTCGAAGATGGGTCATTGCCATGACGTAGGGCAGTCATTCAAATGACCTCATGCAACAGACAATCGGGACCTGATCGACTCGTCAGA
>CAIXXI010000479.1 GCA_903923345.1 uncultured Burkholderiales bacterium
CAAAGGCCGGAAAGCCAAAAAAGTAGAACGCATAAAACCAGAATGCCCGCTTCATATCGGCACTGTAGCCCGGATCGGTCAGCCGCGGCAAGCTGCGGTGCTCAGCCCGGTCGCGATGAAAGCGCCGATTGCAGGCTCGCGCGAGCGGGCGACAGGATCTCGGCGGTCACGCCTAGGTCGGCCAGATGGGCGGGAATCGGGACTCCGCGCAGCAGCGCCGCACAGGCCTCACCCATCGCCGCGCAGGTCTGGATGCCATACCCGCCCTGAGCGGCCAGCCAGAAGAAGCCCGGCGCATCGACCGCCGGCCCGCCCACCAGTCCACCGTCGGCAACGAAGGAACGCAGCCCGGCCCACACCCTGATGGGGCGGCGGATGGACAGGGTGGTCGCCGTCTCGATGTTGTAGATGGCGGTGGCGATGTCGAGCTCTTCGGCCTGCACATCATGAGGCTCGACCGGATCGGCATTGGCTGGGGAACCCAGCAGCGCGCCTGCATCCGGCTTCAGGTACCAGGATTCATCCAGGGCCATGACCATCGGCCAGTCGCGCGTGACCAGACCCTCGGGCGCAGCAAAGGTGAAGGCCGAGCGGCGCTTGGGCGTCAGGCCGATCGGCTGCACACCCGCCAGACGGGCGAGTGCGTCGGCCCAGGCGCCCGCCGCATTAACGAGCCGGGCGGCTGCAAAGACGCGATCGCCACAGCGCACCTGCCAGCCGGTGTCGACTGCCTCGATGGCATCGACCTGGGCATCACAGATCAGGCGGCCACCGCGCTGTTTGAACCCGCGCAGAAAACCCTGATGCAGGGTGTGTACATCGATGTCACAGGCATCGGGCTCGAGGATCGCCGCGCCGGTCGTCTCAGGTCGGAGCACCGGCACCATCGCGAGCACCTCGCTCGGGGTCAGGCCGCGCACCGACGGGGTGATTCGCTGCAATGCGGCCAGCTCCTGCTCAATACCGGCCTCATCGCCGGGGTTGGCGACCATGGCCACGCCACGCGGAGACAGGATCGGCGTCTGAGCGAATCCTTCAGGCGGATGTTCAAGAAAAGCACGGCTCGCACGCGACAGGATCTGGACCTGCTCGCATCCGTAGGTCTCGGAAAAGAGTGCCGCAGAGCGACCAGTGCTGTGATAGCCCGGCTGGGACTCGCGCTCGAGCATCAGCACCCGGCCGTGAGGCGCCAGAAAGTAGCCCAGCGAGGCGCCCGCGATCCCGGCGCCGACGATGATGAAATCGGCCTGTTCCATGCTGGACCTTCTCCTTGTCGCGGTGGATCAGGTCAGCCCGGTCAGGCTGTGCCGCCGACCGTCAGCCCCTCGATGCGCAGGGTGGGCTGACCCACGCCGACCGGCACGCTCTGGCCATCCTTGCCACACACGCCCACACCGGAATCGAGCTTCATGTCGTTGCCGATCAGGGTCACCCGGGTGAGGGCATCCGGGCCATTGCCGATGATGGTCGCGCCCTTGACCGGATACTGGACCTTGCCGTTCTCGACCCAGTACGCCTCGCTTGCCGAGAACACGAACTTGCCATTGGTGATGTCGACCTGCCCACCGCCGAAGTTCACCGCGTACAGCCCGCGCTCCACCGAGGCGAGGATTTCGCCCGGATCCTTGTCGCCGGCCAGCATATAAGTATTAGTCATGCGCGGCATCGGCAGGTGAGAGTAGGACTCGCGACGGGCATTGCCGGTGACCGGCACTTTCATCAGGCGGGCATTGAGGCTGTCCTGGATGTAGCCTTTCAGGATGCCGTCTTCGATCAGGACATTGCGCTGCGAGGCATTGCCTTCGTCGTCAATGTTGAGTGAGCCGCGTCGATCGGGCAGCGTGCCGTCATCGACCACCGTGACACCCGGCGCAGCCACGCGCTCGCCGATTCGGCCGGCAAAAGCCGAAGAGCCCTTGCGGTTGAAATCGCCCTCCAGGCCGTGGCCGATCGCCTCATGCAGCAAGACGCCTGGCCAGCCCGGGCCCAGCACGACCGTCATGACACCGCCCGGCGCTGCGCGCGATTCAAGATTCACAAGCGCAGCATGCACCGCGTCGTCGACGTATTTTTCGATGATCGCATCGGTGAACCAGGCGAAGTCGAAGCGCCCGCCGCCGCCGCCGCTGCCCTGCTCGCGCCGACCATGGCTCTCGGCGATCACCGTGACCGACAGCCGCACCAGTGGACGCACATCGGCTGCAATCAGGCCATCGGAGCGGGCCACCAGCACCACATCCCATTCTGCGGCCAAGCCGGCCATCACCTGAACGATGCGCGGATCCCGCGCCCGCGCCAGTCGCTCCACCTTGTGCAGCAGTTCAACCTTGGCACCGGCCTCCAGCGAGGCGATCGGGTCGGCTGCGCCATACAGCGCCCGGCCGCCTCCGGTATTCATGGCCGCCGCAACCTTGACCCGACCCGCGCCACTGCGGGCGATCGTGCGCGTCGCCCGGGCGGCCGAGATCAGCGCATCGAAGCTGATCGCATCCGAATAGGCGAAGGCGGTTTTGTCGCCGCTGACAGCGCGCACACCCACGCCCTGGTCGATTGAGAAGCTGCCCGACTTGACGATGCCCTCGTCCAGGCTCCAGCCCTCGTTACGGGTGTACTGGAAATACAGGTCGGCGTAATCGACCCGGTGTCGGAAGACCTCGGCCAGCGCCTGGGACAGGCTCGATTCGTCAAGGTCGTAGGGCTCGAGCAACAGGCTGCGCGCCTGAGCGAGGCGAAGGATGGCGGGGTCGGTGAGCGCGTTCATCAGGTCAGTCTATCGCAGGCGCAGGCCACGGCCGATGACGACCTACATCGTGCGGTGGCTCAGGGCCGGCAGCTGGGCCCTGACCTCGGCCAGCCGGGCCCGATCGAGCGCACCGGCCACCACCCCCTCGCCTTCGGGCAGACAGGCCAGCACCTCGCCCCAGGGGTCGATCAGCATCGTGTGCCCCCAGGTGCGTCGGCCGTTCTCGTGCAGGCCACCCTGCGCCGGCGCGAGCACATAGCACTGGTTCTCGATGGCACGGGCGCGCAGCAGGACTTCCCAGTGGGCCTGTCCGGTCGCATGCGTAAAGGCCGAGGGCACAACGATCAGGTCGACTCGCCCCAGGGCGCGGTAATACTCCGGAAAGCGCAGGTCGTAGCAGACTGACAGGCCAATGCGCCAGGCATCGGCCCCCGGCTCCCCGACATCACAGACCACCGGCGTTCTGGCCGGCACGATGGTGGCTGATTCATCGAACCGGTCAGCGCCCCGATTCAAGCCGAACAGGTGCACCTTGTCGTAGCGGGCCGTCTGGGTGCCATCCGGCCCGAAGACCAGACAGGCATTCCAGATCCGGCGCGGTTCGGGCGAGGCGATCGGCACGGTGCCGCCGATCAGCCAGACGCCCGCATCCCGGGCGATGTCGGACAGGGCGCGCTGGATCGGCCCGTCACCGGCCGGCTCCTTGACATCGACCTTGTCGGTGTCCTTGCGACCCAACAGGCAGAAGAACTCGGGCAGCACGACCAGTCGGGCCCCAGCTCGAGCGGCCTGCTCGACCAGCGTGCGCGCCGTCGCGAGATTCGCTTCAACACGGGTGGCGGACACCATCTGGATGGCGGCGATCTGAAGGGCTTGAGTCATGGTCAATGGGTCCAGCGAAAGGGTAGGGATTCAGGCGATTCAGTTGCGGTTTGAGGGGTTTTTGACACGATCACGCACGGTGGGGTCTGCCCAGGATCCGGTGATGTCGATCTCCATGCCGAGCGCCTCCTGCAGGGGCTTGCGCAACACATACTGAGCCAGCAAGGAGCCGACGCCGAGCAGCGGATTGATCATCGCACCCACGGCAATCGAGGCCAGCCCGGCATCGACCTCTGGCACCACCTGCACCCGCAATGCCTGGGTCTCGGCCGCCAGGTCGGCCTCGCCGCGCAACACGACCTGAGCCTGAGGGCCCCGCATGGTGAGGTCATCGGTACGGGCCACGCCGCGTTCGATTCGAACCTCGCCGTCAATTTCGTCAAAGGCGAAGCCCTGGCCAAACACCTCACGCAACTGACCCGACAGCAGTCGCGGCAAGGCCTGCATGTTGAGTACGGCGATCAGCCGGGCCGGGCCGGGGTCGATGCGCAGGAAGGCGCCCTGGTTGATGTCCAGTCGCAATTCGCCATCGAGGCTGGGGTAGTCGATCGCCAGTGGCGAGCCCTTCCACTGGATGGAGCCGTCAATCGATCCCTGGCCGCCGCGCAAGGCCTGTTTGACGCCCAGACGCTCGAGCAGGCCGCCGCCATCACGCACCATCAGGCTGAAGTCGAGATCAGTGCTTCGGACGCCCGCAGCGGTGTCGGCGGGGAGCGCGTCCGCTGCAGCCTGAGTTGCGGTGCTTCGAGGGCTTCGAAATGACCAGGTACCCGCCGCATTCAGGCGGGCCTGCGGGTTGTCGATTTGCAATCGCTCGAGTGTCCAGACCGGCTGCGCTTCGGTGCCCCCGTTGGTGGCTGACAACCTGAGCGCGCCCACCGACACGTCACCCAGCACCAGTTCGTCAGCCGTGATGTCCAGGGAGGGCAGCCGCTCGGGCGGCGCCGAGAGGGCTGTCTCGATCTCGCTCTCACGCGAGCGAGTCAGGGCCAGTCGGTCAAAACGTGCCGAAAGGGTGCCGATCTGCTGACCCGGGCGCGCATCGAACCAGTCGAAGTGCCCAACGATCTCTCTGGACGCGATGTTGGCGCGCCAGCGCCCATCGCTGCGTGAAGCACCCAGCACCACCTCGTGCAGATCGCGCCCGCCAATGCGCAGATCGTCGGCCACCACCGAGACGAAATCGGGCACCAGCACCATGCCCGGGATCGCCGCGCTGGCTGCTTCTTTCTGCATGCGCTCGAGGTCGCCATCGCCGAGCAGCGATCGCCAGGCATCGAAATCGAAGGCGGGCATGCGCATCAGCACCGACAGACCGGCATCGCGCAGCACCGGCGCTTCATTCACGGCAAATCCGGCGCGATGCACGCGCAGCCGCTCGGTGTTCGGGTCGCGTTCGCGCTCCAGCGCCAGCGCAATCCGGTTGTTCAGGCTGATATCGAGCCGGTCGCCCGGTGGGCGATCGCGGGTCGAAGACACCGCCAGGGGATGAGAGACCACTCGAAGTGGCCAGGACTCATCGGCCGACTTGGCGAACGGCGCAGGCAGGCTGCTCGACAGGCCTTGCAGGTCGGAATCGAGCGTCAGGCTCGAGGCCCGATGATCGACATCGACCCGGGCGCGATAGTTCATCTGCCCATCCAGCCTTCGGGTCAGCGGATTGTCGATCAGCTGTCGCATGCCCTGTGCGGCCACCGTCCCGACCGCATCGATCTGCATGCGCCCTTCGCCGGTCGAACGGCCCTCGATGGCGATCGGTCCGCCCAGCAGGCCGGCCTTCAGCGAAGTCAGCACCAGCCCCTGCTCGGAAAATTCAAGCCGCCCGGTCAGATCCGAGAAGGGCGGCAAGGTCTTGTCGAGCACCAGCGCGTTGTTCGCGAAATCGACGCGGCCGCGAACCTGCATCGCCTTCAGATCGAGCAGCGGCAGGGTCAGATCCAAACCGAGCCGTGCCCCCCCGGTGATCTGCAAGTCCTGGGTGAACGATGACACCGACGCTGAGAGCGGGCTGTCGTCGATGAAACGCAGCATGGCCTGGGCTGCACCGGTGCCCTGCCCCTCGATTCGAACCACCTCGGTCCGGTAGTCAGACACCTGCACGCGCACATCAGACAGTGTCACGCCGGCCGTCTCGCCGGACTGGGCAGTGACTTCGAAGCCACCTCGGGAAAACAGCAGGTCACCGCGGGCCTGCGTGATGCGCGGCCACAGCGGCGAGTACGCGATCGTGCCGTCTCGCACTCGCCCGGCAATGCGCAGGTTGCCCTGCGCAGGATCGCGAAACGGGAAGTGCTTCAAATCGCCCTGCACTTCGATCGAGATGTCCTGAGCCTCGCCTTCGAGCAGCGCGTTTTCGACCCAGGCGCGCGTTCGCGGGATCAGTTTGGGCATGTAGCGCGCGACCCGCGCGAGCTTGCCGCGATCGATTCGACCAGCCACTCTGATCTGCCCGGGGCCGGCGCCATCGCCCTGCCAGTCTGCGCTGATCCGGCCGCTGGCATCGGCATTGGCGAACTCGAGTCGGGGAACGGTGACCCGCACTTTTTCAGAGCCAGGTCGGTTCGCCAGCGTCCAGGCGAATTCGCCGTCGAGTCGGTCCAGGCGGATGTCCGGCTCAGCGAAGACCCTGGGCAAGGACACGGTGGCCGCGCGACTCGCCAGATTCAACTGACCGCTGCGGTCATCGAACCGAATCGAGCCGCTCAGGTTGGTGAAGGCCGGCTGCTGCGCCCAGACGCTGCCACTCGCCCAACGCACCCCGAACCCGCGGAATCGCGCATCCAATCCAAACGAAGGTCGACCACCCCGTTCAGATGGTGTGCCCGCCTTCACGCGCACGCCGTCGAGCCGACCCTCGAACTCGGCGCGACCCAGGCCTGTGAGCACATTCGCCGGCAGTGGCAATCGTCGGGCGGCAGCGATCAGCGCCGCAACGTCGATCGACCCCAGGGTGGCCTGCACACGCCCTGAAACCGGCGTCGTCCCGGCATTCAATTCACCATCAGCCGAACCTTCGAGCGTGAAGCCTCTGGCATCGGTCACCACCGCTTCGCGCAGGGTCCATGCATGGACTCCGGCCGCGCGGGCGGTGAAATCCAGATCGCCCTTCACGGACGCCATGGCCACGGCGCGCCCCGAGGCGCTCACGCCAGGATGATCGGCAAGCCATTTCAGCCGCCCGTCCAGGAGATGCCCATCCTTGAATCGCAGCCAGCTGAGGTGGTCAAGCGTGCCCTGCACGCGGGCTTGTCGATTGCGAAGCTTGGGGGTCATTTCCACAACGATCCGACCCAGCGGCGCCAGCGCGACATCCCGGGTCATCAGGTGCAATTCACCGTCCCAAAGATCCCAACGCGGCCGAAATGACCCGGCCGGTCGGTCGAAGCTGACGCGTGCCTCCAGCTTTCCATCGGTTTGCAGCGTGTGCTCGATCGTGAGCTCGGCCTCGTGATGACGCCCGACATTGCGCATGTCGATCGCCACACCCGCGAGCTGCGAGATCGGCCAGGCGCCCGAACGATCGATCAGCCGGATCACGCCATCGCGTGCCTGCAGGATGTCCTGCGTCATCGCCCAGTTGAGCGCAGGCTCATTGATCTTGTTGTCATCGGGCAGCAGAAACCCGGCCAGTTCGATGCGGCCATTGGGCAGGCGCTCGATGTCCAGACGCGGCGACTGCAGCAGCATCGCTTTCAGACGAGGCGCACCCACCAGCAGCGACTGCCAGGACAGACGCAGATCGACCGCCTCGATCTCCAGCCGGATCGCGCCTTCGCGATCACCCAGTCGCACCGATTCGAGCCGCAAGGTCGGAGTCAGCCCCTGCCACCCGGGTTGCAGCCGCCCGACCGACACCGGCCGGTCGATCAGACGGCTGACGCGTGCAACGAGTTCGGGCCGCCAGTGATCGAGGCGGGGCCAGAGGACGTGGCGAACGGTGAGGTAGCTCGCACAGGTGACGCACAACGCCAGTGAACCGGCACCGATGAGCAGGTCAGAGAGCCGGGAGGAGCGCGGCACAGGGGGCGTCGGCGGCGTCATGGATCGGCGTTCGCAGCGGGGCAAACGGGGCGGTGGCGGGGCCGCATCGCTTCAGAGCCCCACGTTCAGAGCCACCGAGGCACTGACTGCAGCACGGGGCATCACGGCCATGGGTCGAATGTAGCATAGGGACTCTTGCCGCCTCGGCGCGCGGACCGCGCAGGACGCTTCCTATGAACAGGCCTTGGGTCGCCAGGGACCATGCCCCCTGGTTCGGGCGCACACTCGACGCATTGCATCGGCGCCTGCCTGCAGTGGCGGCGCTGCTGGACGATCTGGTCGAGCGGACCATCGATACCGACGCCATCGCGCACTGCTGGCACTGCGTCCGCGCACTGTCGCCCGGGGATGACCCGGGCCCCGCCCTGCGCCGCACGCGCCAGCTGATCGTGCTGGCCATCATCGAGCGCGATGTGCGTGGACATGCCGCGCTCGAAGAGGTCTGCGCGGCCATCAGTGCCTGGGCACGTCTGTCGATCTCGATTGCGGTGACCCACGCTGGTGCCGAGCTGGCTGCCTCACACGGTCTGCCGCTCGATGCGAACGGACAGCCTCAGGACCTGCTGGTCATCGGCATGGGCAAGCTGGGTGGCAACGAATTGAATGTTTCATCCGATGTCGACCTGGTGTTCGTGCACCGCGAAGCCGGGCAGACGCAGGGCAGCGCAAGCGGGCGGGGCCAACTCGATGCGGGCGAGTTCTTCATCCGGATGGCACGGCGGGTTTCGGGGCTGCTGTCGGACATCACCGAAGACGGCTTCGTGTTTCGGGTCGACACGAGACTGAGGCCCAACGGTGACGCCGGCCCGCTGGTGGTGAACCTGTCGATGCTCGAGCAATATTTTTTCGAGCAGGGCCGGGAATGGGAGCGATTCGCCTGGCTCAAGGCCGACATCATCGCCGACTCCGGTCTGGCCGGCGCAGACCTGCGCGCGGACGACGAAGCGCAGCTCAAGGCGATCGTCCAGCCCTTCGTCTATCGGCGTTACCTCGACTTTGCGGCCATCGACGCCATGCGCAGCCTGCATGCCCTGATTCGGGCCGAGGCCAGCCGACGCGATCGACGCCATGACAGCCGCGATGGCGGTGGGATCGATGTGAAACTGGGTCGGGGCGGGATCCGGGAAGTCGAGTTCTGCGCCCAGCTGTTTCAGGTGGTGCGCGGCGGTCGCGATGCCCAATTGCGCGACCGACGAACGCTGGCCACCCTCGACACCCTCGCCGCACGGCGTCTCATCGATCCGGACGCATCCACAGGCCTGGCCCAGGCCTACCGGCTGTTGCGCCGCATCGAGCATGCCCTGCAGTACCAGGAGGATGCGCAGACGCACCGGCTGCCCGATGACCCAGCGATGCACCGGCGCATCGCTGCGCTGCTCGGACTCGAACCCGAGGCATTCGAAGAACAGCTGTATGCCGCTCGCTCACATGTCGCCGCCGTGTTCGATTCCCTGCTGGCCGATGGTCATCGCGCGTCGCCTGCAGAAGATGCAACGATGCCCGCCGGGCTGGCGCTTGACGCACAGGGGCAGGCTCGGATCGATGCACTGCATCAGGGTCGCCGCTATCGATCCGCCAAAGCGGATACCCAACAGCGGATCGACCAGCTGCTGAATCAGGCGCTGCGCGAAGGTCTTACCCTGGACTCGACCTGTCGTCAGCCAGGCGTGAACCCTGAAGGCGGGCACTCACCCGTGGCCGACCCGGTCTGGCTGGGGCGGCTGATCGATCTGCTCGAAACCGTGGCCGGGCGGCCTGCCTACCTGGCCCTGCTGGTGCAGTTTCCCGGCGTGTTTCGCCAGCTGCTCAACATGATCGGCCAGGCACGCTGGGCCGCCGACTACCTGACCCGCCATCCGATCGTGCTCGATGAGCTGCTCGACGGTCAGATTCTGGTGCCCGGAGATTTCGAGGCCTGGTCGCGGCAAACGCAAGCCACACTGCAAGACGCCCGGCTCAAACCGGGCGAACCGGATATCGAACGGCAGATGAATCTGCTGCGCGAAGCCCATCATGCCCAGCTGTTTCGTCTGCTGACTCAAGACCTGGCCGGCGTGCTGAGTGTGGAACGCCTGTCGGATCACCTGAGCGAACTGGCTGACCGCGTGCTGTCGATCGCGATCCAGCCGGCCTGGATGCAGGTGCGTCAGCGGCATCGCGAGACACCTCGAATAGCCGTGATCGCTTATGGCAGGCTGGGCGGCAAGGAGCTCGGCTATGCCTCCGACCTCGATCTGGTCTTCATCCACGACGATGACGACCCGCAGGCACAGTACGCCTACTCGCTGCTGGTCCAGCGACTCAGCGCATGGCTGTCGACCCAGACCGCCGCGGGACGGCTTTTTGAGGTGGACCTGCGCCTGCGCCCCAACGGCGAAGCCGGCGTGCTGGTCCCGAGCCTTGCTGCGTTTTCGGCCTATCAGCGCGAATCAGCCTGGGTCTGGGAACATCAGGCCTTGACCCGCGCCCGGTTTTCCGCCGGCGATACTGCGCTCGGAGCCCGATTCGAAGCGCTTCGTCGCGACATCCTGTCCTTGCCGCGGGATCGCCTGAAGCTGCGTCAGGATGTCATTGAAATGCGCACCCGGATGCACGCAGGGCATCCGAACCCCAGCACCGAGTTCGACATCAAGCACGACCCCGGCGGCATGGTCGACATCGAGTTCATGGTCCAGTTCCTGGTGCTGGCTTATGGCGCAGACCACCCCGAACTGCTCGACAACGCCGGCAACATCGCGCTGCTGGATCGGGCCGCACATGCCGGCCTGATCGACCCTGAGCAGGCCAGCGCGTGCGCGCAGGCCTATCGGGACTACCGTCGCATGCAGCACCGACTCAGGCTGAACGACGCCCGCTATGCTCGCATCGCACAGGACAGGGTGGCTGCGCAGCGCGATGCGGTGCGAGGCTTGTGGACATCGCTGCTCGAACCCGGCGAAACCGGGCGGCATTAGACCCGCCAGGGCTCAGGACAGGCTCGTGCCCTCATCGAATCCGAGCATCAGGTTCATGCACTGAACAGCCGCGCCCGAGGCCCCCTTGCCCAGATTGTCCAGGCGCGAAATCACCAGCATGCGGTCGTCATTGCCGAACACGAACACCTCGTTTCGATTGGTGTCGTTGGTCAGCAGCGGATTGAAGAAGCCGGCATCGGTGTTCGACTCGGCATCCAGCGGCATCACCGTCACGAAGCGCTCGCCGGCATAGTGGGCCGACAGCGCCTCATGCAGGCGAGCGCGCGTCGTACCGGCTGCCAGCATGCGGGCATGCAGTGGCACGGCAACAGCCATGCCCTTGTAGAAATTGTCGACGATCGGCACGAAGACCGGCGGATGCGAGATGCCGGTGTAGGCCTGCATTTCGGGCAGATGCTTGTGCACCAGACCCAGCGCATACATGCGAGCCGCATCCAGCGTGCGAGCCGGCGCGGCCGCGTCGTAGTCGGCGATCATCTTCTTGCCACCGCCTGAATAGCCGGTGAGGGAATGGCAGGCCATCGGATAGTCAGGCGGCAGCAGGCCAGCGGCAACCAGCGGCGCGACTGCCAGAATGAACCCGGCTGCATGGCAACCGGTCACCGCGACCCGACGCGAATTGCGGATCGCATCGCGCTGGCCGGGCTTCAGTTCAGGCAGGCCGTAGGTC
Source organism: uncultured Burkholderiales bacterium (assembly GCA_903923345.1). Lineage (GTDB taxonomy): Bacteria > Pseudomonadota > Gammaproteobacteria > Burkholderiales > Burkholderiaceae_E > UBA4615. The sequence goes on from CAIXXI010000479.1 coordinate 11,312, forward strand.
CAGCCCTGCGCGACCCGGTGCGCGGTGCTTGAATCGATCACCCGCGTGCGGGTATTGGCCGCATCGACCAGCGCGACCGACTCTTTGGCTGCGGCATCAGGCAGGCACAGAAAGACGACATCGGCCTCGTTGATCAGCTCGCGGCGGCGTTCAGTGTCCTTGCGGCGGTCGGCCTCGATCTCGAGGACACGCACACCCTGATGGGTTTCGAGGCGCTCGCGGATCTGCAGGCCGGTCGTGCCTTCCTGGCCGTCAACGAATACGGTTTTCATGATCGCTCCTGAGGGTGGGATAAGCCGGTGAACTGACATCGCAAGCTCGGCATGATGCCACCGTGCCGATGACGCCCCGCTGACCCACCCCGCGCTTCAGCCCACCACACCGAGTGCACCGAGCGCCGCGCCGGCGCCGATCAGCCACAGCATGTTCAGCCGGGTGCGCATCACGACCACAACGCTGATCGCGGTCAGCAGCCACAACCGCCAGTCGCTGCGATTGCTGCCGGCGGCCACCACCCATCCGGCCGAAGCGGTCAGCCCGATGGCGATGGGCGACAGACCCAGACGGATCGCGTGCACCAGGGGTGCGTCCTCGCGGGCGCGTTTGAGGCGCCAGCCCCACCAGGTCGCGAGGCTCGACGGCAGCATCAGTCCGACCGTGGTCGCGACCGCGCCCAGCGGCCCGGCGACCTGCCATCCCAGCAGGGTCACGAACAGGATGTTCGGGCCGGGGGCGGCCTGCGCAATGACGACCGCATCGGTGAACTGAAGGTCGCTGATCCAGTGCTGCTCATCGACCAGAAACCGGCGCATCTCGGGCGCCATGCCCAGCGCACCGCCAATGGCCAGCAATGACAGCGAGGCGAAATGCAAGAAGAGCTCGAGCAGCTGGGTCGTGTTCATGATGAGCTTCCCGGCTGTGCGGCGCGCCGCTGCGCGATCCAGGCGCTCACCACTGCGAGTGGAGCGAGCGCAGCCAGAACGGTGATGACCTTCAGGTGCAACACACCCACACCGAGAAATGCCAGCACGCCAAACCCCAGCCAGCGCCAGCGGCCGCGTTGAGCCAGTGCCAGCTTCCCGGCGGTGGCCAGGATCATGCCGCCGGCCACCGCGCCCATCCCGGCCAGTGCGCGGCGCACGATCGGCTCATCGGCCACCGGGCCGTAGAGCACGGCCGCCAGCAGCACGATTCCCATGGGCACGCACAGCAAGCCGCCCAGGGCCGCCAGCGAGCCCCGCCAGCCAAACCATTTGTCGCCCACCATGATCGCGACATTGCAGATGTTCGGCCCCGGCAACAGTTGGCCGAATGCCAGGGTCTCGACGAATTGCTCACGGGTCAGCCAGCGGCGCTCCTCGACCAGCGCACGCTGTGCCCAGGGCAGCACCCCGCCAAAGCCGCGCAAGGCCAGGCTGGTGAAGACCCAGAAAAGTTCGTGCAGCGAGCCGGGCCTGGGCTGCCCGTCGGGGTCTCTGTCGAGGCCCGTGCCTGCACTCATGGCCAGATGAAGCCGATCGCGATCAATACCGCGGTGCCGGCGATCAGACCCGGAAACGGGCTGCGGGCCAGCCTCGCCACCATCAGGGCCACGATCGCCGAGGGCAGGCGGCCATCCTGCATGACTGACCAGAACGACACATCGACGGCCATCAAGGCGCCGGCCGAGCTGGGCACGATCAGGGCCACCAGCGCCGCCAGCGGGGAATGCCTGAGTGCCCGCTCGAACACGCCTCGGGGCTGCCAGGACAGCGGCGCGACCATGAAAATGTTGCGGGTCACGAACACCACCACCACCAGGCCGATGATCGCCAACCAGATGTCGGTGTCACTCAGCTTCACGACACCGCCTCGGAGAGCTTGCGCTGGCGCGTCAGCATCAACGCGACCGCCACACCGGCCACGATCGCGCAGAACATGCCCATCCGGGCCGGCCAATCGACGCCGATCAGCGAGACCGCACCGGCGGCGAGCGCAACCCACAGCGACACCCGGGTGGACAGCATCGGGCCCACCAGTGCGACCACCGCGAGCACACCGATGAAACCGATTCGCGGTGAATCGGGAATCAGCCCGGCGAGCAGCACGCCGGCTGCGGTGCCGCCGGTCCAGCCCAGATAGATCAGCCCGTTGGCACCCAGGTAGCGCGCGGCCCGCGCAGCCTCGGGCTGTGAGGCTGCAGCCCCCTTCTGACCGGCCAGATAGGTGGTCAGGCCGGTGTCAGTGGTGAGCCATCCGAGCAGCAGCTTGTAACTCAACGAGCGCCCACGAAACTCGGTGGCCACCAGCACGCTGTAGATCACGAAGCGCAGATTGGCCAGCAGCGCGGTAAACCAGATCGCCGGCAGGGCCGCGCCCTGCACGATCAGGGGCAGCGCGGCCAACTGGGCCGTGCCCGAGAACACCAGCATCACCATGCCCAGTGCCTGCATCGCAGACAACCCACCCTTGACCAGGGCCAGGCCCATGGCCAGCCCCCAGAAAAACGTGCCCAACACCGTGCTGCCCACCATGACCGCGCCTTCGCGCAGGGCCTGGCGATTGGCAGACAGGCTGTCAGCGGCCGGCGAGGCCTGTCCCGGACTCACTTGACCTGACCCAGTGCCCATCCTTGCGATCGGCTGACCCACAGTGCAGCGCCGAGTGCGACCAGAATGCAGGGAATCGACAGGGCATTGATTGTGTACCAGCCCTGGATGTGCAGCAGCGCGCCCGAAGACAGCGAGGAGGTGACCATCACCGCAAAGACGCAGGCATCGTTGAAGCCCTGCACCGAGTTCTTTTCGGACGGCCGGTAACAGGTGGTCAACAGCGCGGTGGCACCGGTGTACATGAAGTTCCAGCCCACGCCCAGCGTGAACAGCGCCACCGTGAAATGCCAGATCTCGATCCCGGACAGCGCAATGACCGCACACACCAGCATCAACAGGCAGCCTGCGACGATGATCCGGATCACGCCGAATCGCTTGATCAGCGAACCGGTCACCAGGCCGGGCGCGAACATGCCGATCACATGCCAGGACAGCACGGATGCGGCGGCCGAATACGGATGGTCGCAGACCTTCATCGCCAGCGGCGTGGCGACCATCACCAGATTCATCACACCGTAGGAGAGCGCTGCGATCAGCACCGCGCTGAACGCGACCGGCTGGGCGAGGATTTCGCGAAGGCGACGCGCCGGACCCTGCGCGCTCTGACCCTTGGACTCCGGCACCTTGAGCCACTGCGCCAGCACCAGCGATGCCACTGCAAATGCAGCCAGAGCCAGATACGAACCGGCAAACAGGGTCGGCAACCAGTCTCGCGTGTATTTGGAGAGCCACGGGCCGACCACCCCGCCCGCGATGCCTGCAGCCAGTACCAGGGAAATCGCCTGGGCCTTGAAATCAGGGCGCCAGGCTTCGGCGGCATCGGCCGCGGCAAACCGGTAACTCGCACCGAAGGCGTTGTACACACCCAGCACGAAGGTCGCGCTCACCAGCAAAACCAGGCTGCCAATCGACACCGCCCACCATGCCAACAGGCTGCCTGCCAGCGCAAAGATCGCCCCGACGGTGTAACCCACGCGACGTCCGTGGAGTCGCATCACCCGCGCCGCCAGCATGCTGGTGAGCGCTGCGCCGAGCACATATCCGGTGACCGGCAGGGTGGCAAAGATCGGGTCGGTGGCCAGGGTGGCACCCGCCAGTCCGTTGACCGCGATCAGGGTGACGTTATTGATGAGCAAGAGCGCCTGGAGCAGCGCCAGCAGGCCGACCTGCGACTGAAGTGGAGTGAGCATGGACCGTCCTGTTTCCATCATTTTATCCCTTGCGCACCGCGCGATGCGGCGCAATGCGGCTTTGCAGATAGAATGGAATGTTTCAAAAGCGGCCTAATTGAGGAGAACGGCATGTCGATGGCAGACCGCGACGGGTTTATCTGGTTTGACGGCAAACTGGTGGATTGGCGAGACGCAAAGATCCACGTGCTGACCCACTCGCTGCACTATGGAATGGCTGTCTTTGAAGGCGTGCGCGCCTACAAGACCGTGAACGGCACGTCCATTTTCCGTCTTCACGAACACACCCGGCGGCTGTTCAACTCCGCCAAGATCTTCCAGATGGCACTGCCCTTCTCGTTTGAAGAGGTCGTGGAAGCGCAAAAGGAAGTGGTTCGCGCCAATCAGCTGGAGTCGTGCTACCTGCGCCCGATCGCCTGGATCGGTTCGCAAAAGCTCGGCGTTTCAGCCCGCGGCAACACGGTTCACGTCTCGATTGCAGCATGGCCCTGGGGCGCCTACCTGGGTGAAGACGGCATCACCAAGGGCATCCGGGTCAAGACCTCCTCGTACACCCGCCATCATGTGAACATCTCGATGGTCAGGGCGAAGGCCAGCGGCTACTACATCAACTCGATCCTAGCCAACCACGAGGTCACGGCCAATGGCTATGACGAGGCGCTGCTCCTGGATACCGAGGGCTATGTCTCCGAAGGCGCGGGCGAAAACGTGTTCATCGTCAATAACGGCACGATCTACACCCCCGACCTGGCCTCCTGCCTCGATGGCATCACCCGCAACTCGGTTCTCAAAATGGCCCGTGACATGGGCTATTCAGTCGTCGAGAAGCGCATCACCCGCGATGAAATGTATTGCGCGGATGAAGCCTTCTTCAGCGGCACCGCTGCGGAGATCACCCCGATTCGCGAACTCGATGACCGCGTGATCGGTGAAGGTACTCGTGGGCCGATCACCGAAAAACTGCAGTCCCTGTTCTTCGACGTGGTGTCGGGCAAGGCCACCCAGTACGCTTCCTGGCTGACCCCGATCTGACGCAAGCCGCCTTCCCGACGCGATGAGGCCCTGACCATGAGCGATACCCGATCCGCTGACCATTCAACCCGCCCCCCCGCGGCGGTGGTCGAACTCGATGCAGGCGACCTCCCGGCCTATTGCCCCAGCCGATCGATGAGCGCCTGGAATGCGCATCCGAAGGTCTATCTCGACCTCTCCCACGGCGGGCATGCCCAGTGCCCGTACTGCAGCACCGAGTATCGACTCAAGCCGGGCGTGGTCGTCAAAGGCCACTGAGTCCCCCGGTTTCCGCCCGGATCAGCCCGATCGACAGCGATCGGGCCATCCGAAAGGACGGGTGGGTGTGACTTTCGACCTTGGACCCGGGCCGGGTCTGACGTGATCATGCGTGCTTCGGGTAGGGAGGCCCGAACAGTCCATGCTCACCCTGATCATTGCGCCCCATGAGATGTCCGCGGCGGTCCGTTCTCAGCCCCTGGTCTCGCTGCTGTCCAGGCTCGAGCCGGGCGGGCGCATTCATGTGGTCGCCCATCCGAATGTCGTGGCGATCTATCGGGCGATGCCTGAGGTCGAAACCATCTGGCCCTGCAGCCAGCTCGCCGATCAGCGCAACTGGCTCGGTCTGGCCCTGCTGGCACATCGCCTTCGTCGAATGGCTTATGACCGTGTCTACCAACTGTCCTCGTCACGTCGAGCCAAGGCATTGACCTGGCTGGCCGGGCTGTCGGTGACCGGCTCAGGGCTGGAACACGTCGCACTCAATGCCTTCGGACCGGTTCGCGCAGATCAGCTGGTCACGCCGCGGCCCTCGCTTGTACGCAGCGTCGAGCGAGAGCAAAGCGTGCGCGACCGGGTGGGTCTGCTGTCAGACAGGCTGCTGCTGGTCATGTGCCTTGACGACGAGGGCCATGCGAGCCGTCGCTGGCCGTCCCGGAATTGGGCAGCCCTCATCACTGACGCCACCCGCCGCTTCCCTGACATGACACCGGTCATGGTGGGCGCTGCCGCAACCCGAGCCATGGCCACCGAGGCCCTCGCCCTGTGCGGTCGTTCAGCACACAACCTGTGCGGTCAACTGACCCCTGCGGAGACGCTTGCCATCGTGTCGCAGGCGCAGGCCGTGATCACTCTGGACAACGGGGTGGCCGAGCTGGCCGCGGCGTTCGGACGTCCGCTGGTGGCCTTGTACGGATCAAGCGACCCTCGCAGGATGACCGTGCAAGGCCCGCTGACTCGAATCGAGTGGAAGCAGCTGGCCTGCAGCCCATGTGATCAGCCGGTCTGCCCGCTCGGGCATGGCCATTGCATGACGCAGTTGCATCCCGATACGGTTGGGCAGTCATTGGGAACCCTTCTGCCCAGGGCGATTCGGGACATCCGATAAACTCGCGGGTCCGACCGTCCCGCTGGGCCCTCTCATGCACCGTCGTCACCCCACTGCTGAAGCAGCCGAGCACGCGTTCTATGCGGCCATGGCCGCGGGCGATCTCGAGCGGATGATGACGCTCTGGGCCGATGACGATGCGGCGGTCTGCAATCATCCGGGTGGCCCCAGACTGATCGGGCTGCAAGCGATCCGCGCCTCCTTTCGCGAGATTTTCGCCGGAGGCGGTGTGCAGATCGCCACCGCCGAAGTGCAGGCCTTCCGCACCGCCGACGTCGCGGTCCACAGCCTCATTGAACGCATCGCGGTCGACGGCCGGGGCGGCAGCGAGGTGGTCGAGGTCATCGTCACCAATGTCTTCGTTCGCACCGGAGGCGACTGGCGCATTCTGGTGCATCACGCCGGCATCTTCGACTCCGCAGATGAGTCGGACGCCGAGGAAGAAGATGAATCCGACGACCGTCAGCTGGCCATCTGGGAGCATGCCCATTCCGGCTCGGGCATTCGTGCCGAAGAAGGCGATGACGACACCTCACCCGACATCGACCCGCACCGCCCCCCCCCGGGTCGGCTGCACTGACCGGAACCGATGGCCGGCCCCGGTGACGCCATTACCCCCTTAGCGCAAGCGACTCTCCGCCCACAACAGCCTGGCTTGCACTCGATGGGCCTGCCCTATCGGGCGCCTGGCTGGCTGCCGGGTCCGCATGCGCAGACCATCTGGCCCTCGCTGATTGCCCCGCGCCCGGCGGTGAGCTACCGGCGGGAGCGCTGGACCACACCGGACGGGGACTTCATCGACCTCGACTGGGTCGATGCATCCGGACCCGGCGATCGATCGCGAAGGCCCTTGCTGGCGCTCTTTCATGGGCTCGAAGGCAATTCGCACAGCCATTACTCGCGCGCCCTCATGGCGCAGGCCCATGAGCGCAACTGCGACGGCGTGGTGATTCACTTTCGCGGCTGCAGTGGAGAGCTCAATCTCCAGCCCCGGGCCTATCACTCGGGTGATTCGGACGAAGCCGACTGGGTCCTCAGGCGTCTGGCGCAGCATCGAACCCACGCCGGACAGCACGGTCCGCTGTGGGTGGCGGGCATTTCCCTGGGTGGAAACGTCCTGCTCAAGTGGTTGGGCGAACGCGCCGAATCAGCCGGTTTTGTGACGGCCGCAGCTGCAGTGTCGCCACCGCAGGACCTTCACGCGGGTGCGATCAGCCTGTCTCACGGATTCAACCGCCTGTACTCGCTCAATTTTCTGCTGACCCTGCGACGCAAGAGCCTGGCGATGCTCGATCGGCATCCGGGACTCTTCGATGCACAGCGGGTCGAGCAGGCACGCGACTTTTTCGATTTCGATGAGCATGTCACCGCGCCGCTGCATGGCTTTTCCAGTGCACTCGACTACTGGCAACGATCGTCCTGCAGGCAATTCCTGGGCGGCATCACCGTGCCCACGCTGGTGGTCAATGCGCTGAACGACCCCTTCCTGCCGGCGCAGGCACTGGCCACAGAGCGAGATGTCGCGCGCTCAGTGACCCTGGAATACCCCGAAAGCGGTGGCCACGTCGGTTTTCTGAGCGGACGCCCACCAGGACGCCTGCAGTGGTTGCCCAAGCGTATCTTCGACCACTTCGAATCAGTGAGTGAATCCCGATATGCCGATCGATGACCTGGTCCAGCAGGCGATGGCCCGCTGGCCGAACGTTCCCGCGATGCATGGCTGGCTGCGATTGACCCGTCGCGGGCGCTGGATGCTGATCGATCGCGGCATGCCCGGGTTCGACGAAGCGCTGCACGGCGCAGGCAGTGAAATCACCAGCCCGCCCATCGTCGACTTCATCGGCCGGAACTATCTGCATGACAACGATGGACGGTGGTACTGGCAAAACGGCCCGCAGCGGGTCTTCGTCGATCTCGAGCTCGCCCCGCTGCTGTATCGGGTGATGGGCGAGGCGCCCACGCAGTCGCTGGTCACCCACACCGGCTATCCGGTGACGCGAATCGATCGGGTGATGGCCGACGCAGACGGCAACCTGTGGCTGCTCACCGAACACGGTCCGGGCTGCATCGATGACCGCGACCTGGGCGCGGTCGATATGGATTTCCCGATCGACGCCGACTCCGATGCTCGCGAAACCTCAGAGCCGGCTCACGGCCTGCTGCGCCTGCTCGGTGAGCATCAGATCGAGCGGCTCGATGAGCCGGCCGCCACACGCTTCGGGTTTTCGATCTGCCCGAGATGACCGGATTCAGGCAGCCTTTACCGCTTCGGTCCGGATGCGCGTGCCCTCACTGACGGGTCATCGCGCGCGACTCCTCGTATTCGCGGCGCGCCAGCGGTTCCAGTTCGCGCAGTCGGGCATCGATGACCGACGCGGTGTAGAAGTCAGTGTCGCCAGCGCGCTGCGCAATACGCAGCTGATCGACCGCGGACATCGCCGAGCCCAGCAGGATGAAGCGTTCCGCAGCCGCCCGATGGGCCTCGGCGCGGCGCTCGAGTTTTGATTGCGCCTGCGACATCAGTTGCCAGAACTGCGGGTCTGAGCGCCAGCTGAGCAAATGCTCGCGAATCGCTTCGACGGCATCACTCGGACGGTCGGCCGCGATCAGGGCTTCGGCATGCAACCGGGCCAGCGCACGCGACTGCGGGAAACGGCTCAGGCCGACGCGGGCGATTTGAGCGGCTTCGGCTGCATTGCCGGCATCGAGGCGGGCACGCGCCGCCAGGCTGTCGAAATAAGGGTGCGCCGCGCCATTGAACTGCCGCGCCCGCGCCAGGGCCTGGTCGAATCGCGCCCAGTCACGCTGCGCAGCAGCGATGCAGGCGAGCGCGAACCACGGCACGGTCCCGGCACTCGGGTTATCCCGCACGATCTGCTCGGCCTGGCCGCGGGCAAGCCGGCGCCCGTCGATGCTTTCATCGGCAGTGCTGCGCAGCCGCGCCCGCAGCAGCTGGTAGTCGAGTGAATCGGGGCGCTGGCGGTAGCGCGACTCGCGCACCCGCGCCTGCATGTCGGCCATCCGCTCCCCCGTGACCGGATGAGTGCGCAGATAGGCCGGCGCATTGTTCTCGTAGAAGCGGCTGGCCTGCTGCAGGCGGTTGAAGAACGAGGCCATCGCCTGGACCTCGAATCCCGACTGACGCAGCATCTCGAAGCCCACTCGATCGGCTTCGCGCTCAGCCTCGCGTGAGAAGGACATCATGTTCTGACGCGCGATCTGGTCACCGAGCAACACGCCGCCCATGGCGGCCTGGGGGTTCGACCGGGCCGCCAGCAAGGACAGCGCCATCGCCGCCATCGAGACCAGCGAGACCTGTTTTTGCTGGGCCAGCATCCGGGCAATGTGACGCTGGGTGACATGGCCGATTTCATGGGCCAGCACGCCGGCCAGCTCCGACTCCGACTCGGACGCCATGATCAGGCCACTGTGAACGCCAATGAATCCGCCCGGCAGGGCAAACGCATTGATCGAGCCGTCGTCGATCGCAAAGAACTCGAAGCTCTGCCCGCTGGCCGCCGGTGTGGACAAGAGCGGTGCCGCAAACCGGGACAGGTAATCGACGAACTCGGCGTCATCCAGATAAGCGCCATCACGGCGCACCTGGCGCATGATCGATTCACCCAGGCGGCGCTCGGCGGCGGGCGAGAGTTCGTCGCCGGATGCATCACCGAGCTTGGGCAAGTTCTCGAACTGCGCCGTCACACCAGCAGGCGACAGCGCGAGCACGCAACCGAGCACCAGCGCGGTCAGTCGAAGCGGCCATGCAGGCTGTCTGGCGAAGAAAGTCATGTTGCTATGATAGGCCGCACCGCCGCCTTGACCATGAACGCGAACATGCCGTTTCAACTTCAGCAGCCGCCGTCCGGCGCTTCGTCCACCGAGGCGAAAGCCGATCACACGGTGACTGC
>CAIXXI010000480.1 GCA_903923345.1 uncultured Burkholderiales bacterium
CCTTCGACGATCATCGGATTGACGATGTTGCCGAAGTCATCGACCGCGGTGAAGGATTCGACGGTGACCACACCGGTGTCCGGATCGACTTCGACTTCGCAGACATACGAGCCGGCCGGGTAGGTGAAGTTGGTCGGATCGTAGAAGGCGTTCTCGTTGAGACCGGGCTCGAGCGTCTCGAGCGGGTAGTTGTGCGGAACGTAGGCGGTCAGGGCGATCTGGGCAAACGGCAGCTTCTTGTCGGTGCCGGCCACCTTGAATTCGCCGTTTTCAAAGACGATGTCGGTATCGGCTGCCTCAAGCAGGTGGGCTGCAATCTTGCGGCCCTTGGCGATCACCTTGTCGACCGCCTTGACGATCGCGCTGCCGCCCACTGACAGCGAGCGTGATCCATAAGTACCCATGCCGAAAGGCACTCGCCCGGTATCGCCGTGAACGATCTCGACGTTTTCCACCGGAATCCCGAGACGGCCTGCAACCACCTGTGCAAACGTGGTCTCGTGGCCCTGGCCGTGGCTGTGCGAGCCGGTGAACACCGTGACGGTGCCGGTCGGATGCACACGCACTTCACCGGCTTCGAACAGGCCTGCGCGTGCGCCCAGGGCGCCGGCAATGTTCGACGGGGCCAATCCGCAGGCCTCGATGTAGCAGGAGTAGCCCATGCCGCGCAGTTTGCCGCGCTTGGCCGATTCGGCCTTGCGGGCTGCAAATCCGGGCACATCGGCGAGCTTCTGGGCCTTGGCCAGCGTGGCTTCGTAATCGCCGATGTCGTAGGTCAGACCGACCGGGGTTGCATACGGGAACTCGCGAACGAAATTGCGACGGCGCAGTTCGGCCGGGTCCATTTTCAATTCGCGTGCAGCTTGCTCGACCAGACGCTCGACCACGTAGGTGGCCTCCGGGCGCCCGGCGCCCCGGTAGGCATCGACTGGCGAGGTGTTGGTGAACACCGCCTTGACTTCGCAGAAGATCGCCGGGGTCTTGTACTGACCGGCCAGAAGAGTGGCGTACAGGATGGTCGGAACGCTCGAGGCGAAGGTCGACAGGTAGGCGCCCATGTTGGCAATCGTCTTCACCCGCATGCCGATGAAGTTGCCATTGGCGTCACTGGCCAGTTCGGCGGTGGTGACATGGTCGCGACCATGCGCATCGGTGAGGAAGGATTCGCTGCGCTCGGCGGTCCACTTGATCGGGCGGCCAACGCGCTTGGAAGCCCACACCAGGGCGGTTTCCTCGGCATACAGGAAGATCTTCGAGCCGAATCCGCCGCCCACGTCGGGTGCGATCACACGCAGCCGTGATTCGGGAATGCCGAGCACGAAGGCGGCCATCAGCAGCCGCTCGACGTGAGGGTTCTGGTTCGAGACATACAGCGTGTAGCTGTCGTCGTGGCGGGTGTAGGAGGCGTTGGCAGCCCGCGGCTCCATGGCGTTCGGAATCAGCCGGTTGTTGGCAAAATCCAGACGGGTGACATGGGCTGCCTTGGCAAAGGCGGCGTCGACCGCCGCTTCATCGCCATGACCCCAGGTGTAGCAAACGTTGTCCGGTGCCACGGCCTCATGCAGCGAAGCCTTATGGCCAGGGGCGTCACCCGGGTTGACCACTGCGGGCAGCGGCTCGTAATCCACCTCGACCGCTTCGGCCGCATCCTTGGCCTGCAGCGCGGTTTCGGCAACGATCAGGGCCACCTGATCACCGACATGCAGCGCCTTGTCGGCGGCAATGATCGGATGGGGCGGCTCTTTCATCGGCGAGCCGTCGCGGCTGTGGATGAGCCAGCCGCAGGGCAGGCCGCCAATCTTCGAATCGGCGATGTCTTTGCCGGTGAAGATGGCCACCACACCGGGCATGGCCAGCGCGGCCTGGGTGTTGATCGAACGGATCCGGGCATGGGCATGCGGCGAGCGCAGGAAATAGCCGTAGGTCTGGCCCGGCAGAACCACATCGTCGGTGTACTGGCCGTTGCCAGTCAGGAAACGCTCGTCTTCACGGCGCCGGATCGATTGGCCGATGGGCGATTGGGAGAGATCGGTCATGGTGTCATCCTCAGGCGTGATCGGCGGCCGATTGAACGGCACGAACGATGTTGTGATAACCGGTGCAGCGGCA
>CAIXXI010000481.1 GCA_903923345.1 uncultured Burkholderiales bacterium
ACCGCGCACATCTGGACTTCACCGGCAATCAGGGCCTGCATGGCCGGTGCGCCGCCCTTGTAGGGCACATGCACCATGTCGAGCCCGCCTGCCGCGTATCGAAAGACATCCTGGGCCAGGTGCGAGCCGTTGCCGGTGCCGGCCGATGCGTAGGTCAGCTTGCCCGGCTGGGCTTTGGCCAGTGCGATGAACTCGGCCGGGGTGCGGGCTGGCACCGAGGGGTGCAGGAGGATGACCGTGGCGAAGGTGGCTGCCAGCGAGATGGGCGTGAAGTCCTTGAAGACATCGTATTGAAGGCGCGAGCCGTACAGCTGAGGCGCGATCGCATGGGTGCCGGTATCGGCAACCACCAGGGTGTAACCGTCAGGGCTCGAGCGGGCCACACTGGTGCAGGCGATGGTGCCGCCCGCCCCAGTGCGGTTCTCGGCCACCACCGGCTGGCCGATCCGCTCGGACAGGCGCTGGGCCAGGATGCGCGCAAAGGCATCGGAGTTGCCACCGGCTGCATGCGGCACGACCAGCCGGATGGTGCGTGATGGAAAGGTCTGTGCGCTGGCCGCACCCGGCAGCGCGGCCAGTGCGGCAAAGCCGCCCAGCGAGCCGAGCATTCGGCGCCGCGCGAAGTGGATGGGCATGGTTCGTGGTGCTTGCATGGAGTCTCCTGCTTGAGTTGGGGGGCATTGGCTGCGGGCTGACAGCAAGGCCAACGCTACACTGCCCGGATGGCGCGAATCATTCCAGACGGCTGGCAGGAATTCTGCAACAGTGATGCGAGTCCGATGCCGGGGGCGGCGCTTCGGCATCACGAGACCCTTTCTGCCCTGAGCGCAGGCCTGTCGGCCGATTACAGTGTGTATCACGCGGTGCACTGGACGACGGTCGAGCGGGGGTTTTCCGTCTTCGGCGAGGTCGATTTCGCCATCGTCAATCGCGCCGGCGATGTGCTGCTGATCGCCCAGAAGACCGGCTTTTTCGAGGAAGGCGGCGAGGGCCTGGTCAAGCGGGAGCGGGGCCGCATCGTGAATGTCGCGATGCAGATGGCGCGCACGGTGGCCGCGCTGCGCGACAAGCTCGCACGCCGCTCGGGATGCGAGCGGGTGCAGATCGATTACCTGCTGTATTGCCCCGACTACACCGTGCGGCGCGTCGAAGGCGCCGGATTGTCGGGCGATCGCATCGTCGATGCACGGCGGCGCGATGAACTGCTTGGCGTGATCCGCGCGATCCTGCCGCCCGGACAGTCGGCTCACCCGGCGGTGGCACAGGTCGACCGATTCTTTCGGGATGTGATCGAGCTCGAGACCGATGTCAGCGCCCTGGTCGGTCAGGCCCAGGCGATGGTGACCCGGATCTCGGGCGGTCTGGCGCATTGGGCCCGCCAGCTCGATTTTTCGCCGTTTCGCCTGCATGTCGAGGGCACGGCGGGATCGGGCAAGACCCAGCTGGCGCTGGCCGAATTCAGGGCGGCGATCGAGCGTGGTCAGCGGCCCCTGTATGTCTGCTACAACCGGCCCCTGGCCGATCATTTTGCTGCGGTGGCGCCCGCAGGTGGTGAGGTCTGCACCTTTCACACCCTGTGCCAGCGCCTGCTGCGGGATGCCGGTCGGGCAGTCGATGTCAGCAGCCCTGATGGCTTCGAGCGACTCGAACGTGAAGCCGAATCGGTGCCGATCGACCCACGATGGCTGTTCGATACGCTGGTGATCGACGAAGGTCAGGACTTCACCCGGGCCTGGCGCGATCAGGTCCTGCGTCATGCGCGCCCGCAGTCACGGGTGATCTGGCTCGAGGACCCGATGCAGGCGTTGTATGCCCGCGAGCCGGCCGAATTGCCGGGCTGGGTGACCCTGCGGGCGCGGGCCAATTACCGCAGCCCTCGCGAGGTGGTGCGCTTGCTGCGGGCCATCCTGCCGGCAGGCGTCGAAATCGAGGCGGCCGGGCCGCTGGTCGGGGCAGACCTGGAGCTGATCGACTATGCCGACGCCGATGGCCCGCTGGCCGCAACGAAGGAAGCGATTCGACGCTGTCTGGCGGCGGGATTTCGCCGTCAGGACATCGCGGTGGTGAGCTTTCGCGGCCGCACGCAGTCGGCGCTGCTGTCGCTCGACACCTTGGGTCCGCATCCGATCCGCCGGTTCACCGGGCGCTACGACCTGCTTGCGCAGCCGGTGTTCACTGACGGCGAACTGCTGGTCGAATCGGTCTATCGCTTCAAAGGGCAGGCCGCCCCTGCGGTGGTGCTGACCGAAATCGACTTCGAGTCGCTTGACGAACGCACCGTGCGCAAGCTGTTCGTGGGCGCGACGCGCGCCACGATGAAACTGACCCTGGTGGCATCCCATCGGGCAGCCGGGCGCTTGCGCCAGGCACTGCAGGACGTGCCGGCTTCGACGCCCTGAGCTGTCGTTGTCCTAGGCGGTCTCGTCCGACTCGATTTCGATGTCGTCGATCCAGGATTCCAGCAGGGTGTAGGTCACGGCCAGCACGACCGGTCCGATGAACAGGCCAATCAGCCCGAAGGTCAGCATGCCGCCGACCACACCCGCAAAAATCAGGGTCAGCGGCAGCTTCGCACCCTGACGGATCAGCCAGGGCCGCAGGAAGCTGTCCAGGGTCGAGACGATGAGCGTCCAGACCGCCATGGCAATCCCCCAGCCCGTGTTGCCGGTCCAGAAGAACCAGATCGTGGCCGGGACCATCACTGGGATCACGCCGATCTGGGCGATCGCCAGCAGCAGCATCACGGCGGTCAGCAAGCTGGCCCCCGGAATGCCGGCAACCGCCAGACCGATGCCACCGAGCACGGCCTGCACGAAGGCGGTCACCACGACACCCAGGGCAACCCCCTTGACCGAAGCACCGGCCAGTCGGGCGACGCGCTCACCTCGCGGGCCGGCCAGTCGGCGAAAGAAGGCCAGGGTGCGCGCAGCGAGCGTCTCTCCATTCAGGTAGACCAGCGCGCACAGCCCGACGGTCAGCAGGAACTGAATGGTGATCGAGGCCACCAGTCCGGCCTGCTTGAGCGCCTGGCCGGCCATCGAGCTGGCATAGGGCGAGAGTTTTGACAACAGCGGCCCGAAGCTGTGGGCAGCGAGTTCTCGCCAGTAGGTGGCGACCCGCTCACCGACCAGGGGCAGCTCGCTGACCCAGGAGGGAGGCTGATCCAGCGGCAGCTGGGAGAGGTTCTTGAACCAATCGCTGAAGGTGTCGGCATGGCTGACCACCGTGCTGATGGCCAGTGCCAGCGGCCCGAAGAACAGCAAGAGCAGCGCCAGACACATGACTGCAGTCGCCCAGGATCGACTGCCGCCCAGGCGGTTCTGGACCTTGATCATCAGCGGCCAGGTGGCCAGCACGATGGTGACCGCCCAGATCAGCGCCGGCAGGAAGGGTTGCAGCACCCAGATGCTCAGGCCGACCAGACCCAGCATGGTGAGGACTGCGATCAGCGGGCGCAGCAGTTCACGGTGAAACCGCTGATGGGCGACTTCGGCGTGATACTCCTCGTGCTCAGGATCGAGGTGGGGCGGCAGGCCGGATTGGGCGGGCGATTCTGGGGTGTTGGGCATGAGGGCTCGCGCTGGGCGCCGGGCAGGGGCCGCCACTCTAACCCAGTGGCTTGTCAGGATGATGTGGTCTGATCAATCGCGACGCTCGAGCAGGAAAGACGTGGCCATGCCGAACACCAGTCCCCAGAATGCCGCGCCCACGTTGAGCAGCGGCAGATCGGCGACGGTGACCAGAAAGGCGACCAGGGCGCCAAGCGGATAGGTGCCCGAGAAGGCGGTGGTGAACGAACCTTGCAAGGCGCGCAGCATGGCCAGGCCGCCCAGTGTGGCAATGAAGGCCTTCGGGGTGGCCAGCATCAGGGTGGTGAAGGCGGATGCAACCAGACCGAATGCGACTGCGAGCAGGCCGACGGTGATCGCGCCGGTGTAGTGGCGATGGCGCTCGCCGGAAGACGAGACGATGGCATTGGTCGGCCCGGTCAGGCAGGTCGAGACGCAACCCACGAAGGTGGTCAGCATCGAGGCGGCTCCGCAGGCCATCGTGACCGCATTGACTGGCGCTGCGTGGCCGACCGACTTCAGCACCGCGTATCCCTGTCCGTTCTGGACCACCAGCACGGTGATGGCCAGGGGCACGACGAGTTCGAGCAGGACCGGCAGTGAAAACGCCGGCCAGTACAGCGAGGGCGGAATCACCGAGAGGTTTGAACCGCCCGACCAGTCCATGCGACCGCCCCAGGCGATCGCCAGTGCCCCAACCAGCAGCGCGCCGATCATCGGCGGCATCACCACCGACAACAGGGTCGGGATGCGCCCGCTCAGTCGCGGCAGCGCGCTCAGGGCAACGAAGGTCAGCACCATCGGTCCGGCGATGACGACGTCCTGGTGAACCGCCCGGACCAGATCGAGGCCGAATCGCAGGAAGACACCCGCGACCATGCCCATGACGATGGTCATCGGCATCAGCGACTGCAAACGGCTCATCCAGCCGGACACGCCCAGTGCGGTCATCAGGGCGCCAGTCAGCAGGTAGGCACCCAGCACTTCGGCATGGCTGGCATGGTCCAGCGCCTGGCCAACAAGCACCGCGCCCGGGATGGTCCAGAAGCACACCAGTGGCAGTCGGTAGCGCCAGCTCAGCAGGATCGTGACCAGACCGTTGACAAAAAATGCGCCGAAGATCCAGGAGGCCAGTTGGGTTCGGTCCAGTCCGCCGGCCGTCCCGATCGAGAGGATCACCGCCACCGGGCCGGTCGCGGCAAACATGAAACCGATCAGGCCGTTGACAGCCAGGGTCGGGGCGAGGTCAGCGAGGAACTCGGACGGGGAGGGCGGCGGGGCGGCGGGCCGCTCCACGTCCGGGACGCGGTTCACAGTGACATCCTCAAAAAGAAAGGCCGGCAGTTTGCCGGCCCAAGCTCCGAAATATAGTCCGAGACGGCGCATCAGGAGAACCCGCGAGGTGTCTGATGGCCAGACAGCTCATCCCGATGAAGGCGCCAGACCGGCCAAGGGCCGGACGCGCGAGCCTCAGCCCAGCGCCATCGACGGGCGTGCAGGCGCGTGTTCGTGAGTCAGCAGCAAGGGGCCGAGTCGGGAAAGATGCGGGCAATGCACGCCGCGTTCCGACAGGCTCTGCCAGGTTCGCAGCGCATATTCCCGATTCGGACCGCGCTGCCCATGGCAGCTGCTCAGGCGCCTGAGAATCTCGTCTTCGCTCAGGCGCGCATAGGCTGGACTGCATTGATTTGCGATAAAAGCGAGTGCTTGCTCTCGTCGATTGCCTTGAACAGTAACAGTGACGATGCGCGGGACGTAGACGCCGCCGCCCATTTCGCGCTCGTAGAGGGAGTCGATCGCATCTCGCCGTGATCCGGATTTCAAGCGAAACGCCATGCCGATGCAGGAGCCGCCGCGGTCCAGTCCGAGGACCACGCCCGGCTGCTCCGGGGTGCCGCGGTAGGACATCGACTGGATGCAGAAGAAGCGGTGATAGCCGTTGACCCGGGCCAGGGCAGCTTCGCTGAATTCGAATCCGGGGTTCCAGATCAGGGAGCCATAGGCGAAGACCCAGTCGGCCTCGATGCGACCTTCGCGCTGCGGCGAGCGGCCGTTTGGGTCGGAATCGGAAGGAGAGGCGGGGCGGGCAAAGTCGGACATGACAAAGATGTTAACGGCGCGGCGTCCGACCCGGACGACACGGACTGGGGATTCACCTGGTCGGCAGGGGTGTTCCGACGCGCGGCACCTGTGCTAGGTTCTGCCTCCCCAACGGCAAACGGCCCGGCCGCTCCATGAATCGAGTCATCACCATCGGCCAACTCGAGGCCGCGATCAACCGTGCCCGAACGGCTCAGCCGGCCAGCGGGCCGGAGTCCACCCTCACCCGGGAGGTGTCCGCACTCGGCGGCATCTACGGCCGGCTCATCTGGGAGCGACGAGACGCCATCGGCTTCGAGGAGCTCAGCCAGACCGAGCAGATCGCGCTCCAGCTCTGGATGCCGCCTGAGTCGAACTGAGGCGCTTGCGGCCCGCTCAAGCCGCCGGTGAGAGCGGCCTGAGCCGGGTGCTGCGGCTCAGGCAATCACTGCGCCCGATCAGCTCGATTTACGAGACCGGGATGCGGTGGCCTTGGTGGCGGGCTTGGTGGCGGTTTGGGTTCCGGCGGACTTCGATGCGGTGGTGGTGGCAGCGGTTGCGCGCCCAGCGGTTTTGCTGCCTGAGCCGGCTTTGGAGGCGGTGGCCCGGGTGGTGGTCTTTTCGGCCACCGCCACGGTGTCGTCTTCAGCCGGATCTGCTGAGGCGCCGTCTTCGGCCTTCGGGCGAGCCTTGCCACCGGGGCGGGGTGCTGCGGCCTGGAATTCGAAACCGATCTTGCCGTCGGGCTGGCGGACCAGGAAGGCCTTGAAGCGCCGCCGGGTGCGCGACGATACAAAGGCATCCAGGAGATCGGTTCGGCCTTCGGCCAGCAACTTGGACATCTGCGCCGCTTCGATCGGCTGCTGCAGGATGACCTTTCCGGAGCGAAACTCGCAGGTGCGGCCCGGCCCGACCGATTTCTCGCAGACATAGCTCATGCCGTGCTCGAAAACCCTCGAGGCGCAGCGTGGGCATGAGCCCAGTGCGGTCTGAAGAGAGAAATCGACCGGTTCATCGTCCTGGGCGTCGTCCTGACCGAAGTCGAACTCCAGCTTCCAGTCGGGTTCGACCAGCTTGAGAATCGCCGAAAACGGACGACCCATCTTGCTGCGAAAACCGTGCAAGGGCCCGATGGTCCGGTTGGCGATCAGTTCTTCAGCCTCGGTGGGCTCGAGAAGCCTCGAGGAGGGTGACTTGGTGATCGACCAGTCGCAAGCGGTGCAGGCGAATCGGCGGTAGTTTTCTCGAACCTCCTGACCACAGCGCGGGCAGGGCAGGGTCAGCGTGGCGTAGTCGCCCGGCACGTCGGTGGTGCCATAGCCCTTGGCACGTTCAACGATATGCCGGGTCATTTCGGCAATCTCGTTCATGAAGGCGTCCCGATCGAGGTGGCCGCGCTCCATCTGCGAGAGCTTGTATTCCCACTCGCCGGTCAGCTCGGGCATGGTCAGCTCGGACACGCCCAGGCCACGCAGCAGGGTCAGCAGCTGGAACGCCTTGGCGGTCGGGATGAGGTCGCGACCTTCCCGGATCAGGTAGCTCTCGTTGATCAGCCCTTCGATGACCTGGGCGCGGGTGGCCGGCGTGCCCAGGCCTTTGGCCGCCATCGCCTTGCTCAGTTCCTCATCGTCGACCAGCTTGCCCGCCCCTTCCATGGCGGACAGCAGGGTGGCCTCGTTGAAGCGCGCCGGGGGGCGGGTGGCCAGGGAGAGTGCATCGATCTGTGCGGTCCGAACCGGTTCGTTCGGTTCGACCGGAACGAGGTTGCCTGAACTGGGCGTGTCGTCAGCGTCCTTGCCGGCAGCCGGCTTCGACTCGATGGCTTCGCGTCCGTAGATCGCCAGGAAGCCCGGGTTGACCAGCACCCGCCCTTCCGTCTTGAAGGCGTGGGCTTCGACGGTGGTGATCCGGGTGGTGACGCGAAACTCGGCGGGCGGGAAAAAGACGGCCAGGAAGCGTTTGACGACCAGGTCGTAGATCTTCTGCTCGGCCTCGGACAGGGCTTTGGGCGCCTGGGTGGTCGGGATGATCGCGAAGTGATCGGAGATCTTGGTGTTGTCGAAGATGCGCTTGTTGGCGGGCTTGATCCAGTCGTTGTTGAGGATCTGGACCGAGAACTGACCGTAGGGCGGCACGCCCTCGAGCATGCCCAGGGTTTCGCGAACCGTGCCGACATAATCTTCCGGCAGCGCCTTGGAATCGGTACGCGGATAGGTGAGGACCTTGTGCCGCTCATAGAGCGCCTGCGCCAGAGACAGGGTGGTCTTGGCCGAGAAACCGAAGCGGCCGTTGGCTTCCCGCTGCAGGCTGGTCAGGTCGAACAGGGCCGGCGCCTGCTGGGTGGAAGGCTTGGCTTCCTCGGTGACGATGCCTGGTTTTCCGGTGCAGTCGGCAACGATCTGACGGGCCTTTGCTTCGTCCCAGATGCGCTCGGCTCGCAGGTCAGCGTCGGCCGGATTGCGGGTAAAGGCCGGGTCAAACCAGCGGCCTTCGTATTGCCCTGCCTTGGCATCGAAGCTGGCTTTGACTTCGAAGTAGCCGCGCGGCTTGAACTTGCGGATGCGCTCTTCTCGCTCGACCACGATTGCAAGCGTGGGCGTCTGAACCCGCCCGACCGTGGTCAGGAAAAAGCCGCCGTCACGGGAATTGAACGCGGTCATGGCACGGGTGCCATTGATGCCAACCAGCCAGTCGGCTTCTGATCGGCAGCGGGCAGCGTCAGCCAGCGGCATCATCTGGTTGTCTTCGCGCAACTTGCTGAAACCGTCGCGGATCGCGGCAGGCGTCATCGACTGAAGCCACAAGCGACGCACCGGCTGCCTGGCTTTGGCATGCTGGGCGATCAACCGAAAAATGAGTTCGCCTTCCCGCCCGGCGTCGCAGGCATTGATCAGGGCGTCGACATCCTTGCGCTTGATCAGGCGGGTGAGGAGCTTCAGGCGGTCCGCGCTTTTGTCGATCGGGCGCAGGTCGAAATGCGGCGGAATGACGGGCAGGTGGGCGAAAGACCATTTGCCGCGTTTGACCTCGAACTGTTCGGGCGCAGCGATTTCAACCAGGTGACCGACGGCGGACGACAGCACGAACTCGTCGCTCTCGTAAAAGTCACCCTCCTTGGTGAAGCCGCCGAGGGACTTCGCAATGTCCGCGGCGACCGAGGGCTTCTCGGCGATGATCAGGGACTTACCCATGGATTGGCGGCTCTATAAGGGGACATGGCCGTGGCGTTCAGACGACAAGCGGTCGGCCGATTCACGGGGGTGGCAATCATAAGAGCCGGATTGGCGCACTGGCAAGTCAGTTTGCCGGGACTGAGCGAACCACCCGACCGTCGCTGCGGCGCTCGAGCAAGCCGGCCAGCTCCAGCATGACCAGGTGTGCGCCGACCTCACCCGGGGCCAGGCCGAGGTGATCGGCCAGCAGATCGGGCAGGATCGGGGCATGGCCGATGGCTGTCAGGGTTCGGGCGAGAGCCGGGTCGTCGGGAGGGGCGGCAGTCGGTGAACCAGCACCCGCAGAGCGGCCCGGCTGGGCAGGCGAGGTAGGCGGGGGCGGGTCTTGTGAAGGGTATTGCGACAGGATGTCCTGGGCCGACTCCACCAGCTGGGCGCCCTGCCTGATCAGGGCATGGCAGCCGCGCGAGACCGGTGAATGGATCGATCCGGGGATCGCGAAGACGTCGCGGCCGAAGTCGGCCGCCAGCTGCGCGGTGATCAGCGAGCCGCTTTTCAGGGCCGCCTCGACAACCAGCACCCCGCGTACCAGGCCGGCGATCAGTCGATTGCGCCTCGGAAACAGGCCGGCGACCGGCGCCGTTCCAAGGGCGAATTCCGAGACCAGCGCGCCGTCCTCGATGATTCGGGCGGCCAGCGGACGATGGCGTGAGGGATAGATGACGTCGACGCCCGTCCCGAGTACGGCCACCGTGCCGCAGCCACCCAGCAGGGCGCCGTCGTGGGCCGCGGCATCGATGCCCAGCGCCATGCCGCTGACGACTGTCCAGCCGGCTTGGGAGATCGAATGGGCGAATGCCCGGGCATTGGCCGCACCGTCGGCGGTGGCGTTGCGTGAACCGACCACGGCCAGCATCGGTCGACTCAGCATCTCGGGGCGGCCGGCCACAAAGAGCACTGCCGGTGGGTCGGCGATCTGCAGCAGGGCCTGCGGATAGCGAGGATCGGAGGGTGTCAGCAGGTGGTGGTTCGGGGCCTGAGCCCAGGCCAGCGCCCGCTCGATGTGCTGCTCGCGCTGAGTGTCCGGACGGGTCAGCGCATGGGCCCTGGCATCGCCGGCCACCGCCGAGAGGGTTCCGGGCTCAGCCCTGAAGAGTGCCTCGACCGAGCCGAAGTGATCGAGTAGCCGTCTGCGCGAGACAGGGCCGATGCCCGGCGTCAGGGCGAGCGCCAGCCAGCCATACAGGGGATCGCCCTGAGTGTTTGATCCGGACATGGCGCGGGAGGGTCGTCAAGGTGAGCGGTGACGCGAGGGCTCAGGGCGTTGCCACCGTGGCGCCGATCGCAATGGCTTGCGAGGCCGACACCACCAGACCGTATGCGATCCGATCGAAGACCCGGAAGATGACCAGCTGTCCGATCGGCTCATTGGGCAGGCGGACCTGCTCTTTGGTCTCCCGGTCGAGTACGACCCGTCCGGTGTTCTGGACCACCAGCACATGTCCGACTTCAAGGCCATGATCAGACCCTGCGGAAATGGCCACGACATTGTTCTTGCCGGCGGAATCGAGGCCTCGATACACCGACACCACCTGCCCGTCGACGCCATTGGAGGGTGGATGGGGTGCGACCTTCGGCAGGACGGTTGGCACAGCCGGCATCAGTCGGTCGCCTTCGCCAATCTCCTCGTTGTTGGCCAGGATCCGCAGGGTGGCCGGATCGCCTTCGCGTACCAGCTGGGCCGTGCCCACGAACAGGGTTTCCCAGGCGATCGGCTTTCGGCTGACCGGGTCGAGCAGGGGTTTGGCCGGGCGATAGACATGCCAGTCGTTGATCGGCTCAGCCGGCAGCCCGCGTGCATAGGCCAGGTCTCCGCGGCTCAGATACAGCCGGCCGTCCTGGGTGGCGACGATGCGAGGGTGGCTTTGCAAGCCGGCTTCGTCGACGATCAGGGGCCGATTCAGGAAGGGCTCGACTGCAGCCAGGTTCAGGGTTGGGATGGCCTCGGCGCCGATCGCGGCCGTTCGGGTGCGCGGTGACAGGCGAATGGTTTGCGCGTCTGCTGACGACGGGTAGGCGGAGGTCGGTCTGGCTTTGCCCAGGCGCAGGCGCGGACGATCACCGGAGCGGTCGAGGTAGACGATGTCGCCCGGGTAGATGAGGTGAGGATTGGCGATCTGCTCGCGGTTGAGTTGCCACAGTTCCGGCCACTGCCAGGGCGACTTCAGGAAGCGCGCCGAGATGTCCCAGAGGGTGTCGCCCTTGACGACCACATGGGCGTCGGGCGCATCGGCTGAGAGAACGATGGGAGGGGTCGGTTGGGCGGCCTGCGCAGTGGCCGTCAGCCAGAGCGCGCAGGCGAAGACCCCCATGGTAAAATTGAGTTTCATATCGGGTTACCTGATCGCCATTGCGCGAGGTTGCAGAGGTCTTCCGATGGTACGTTGATCCTTTCCCGTTCTGACTGCCCCGAGGTCGAACGGAGGTTCTAATCCGATGGCCGTACTTGACATCCTTCGCTACCCTGATTCGCGTCTGCACACCGTCGCCAAACCGGTGACCGTGGTCGACGAAAGCATCCGCAGCCTGGTCCGCGACATGGCCGAAACCATGTATGCCGCACCCGGTATCGGCCTGGCCGCCACGCAGGTCAATGCGCACGTGCGCGTGATCGTGATCGACGTCTCCGAGACCAAGGACACGCTTTTGGTGTTCATCAATCCCGAGATCGTCTCGGCCTCAGATGATCGGATCGAAGGCGACGAAGGTTGCCTGTCGGTGCCCGGCATCTACGATGGCGTCGAGCGTGCCCGTGCGGTGACTGTGCGTGCGCTCGATGCGCAGGGTGAGGCCTTCACACTGCAGGCCGACGGCTTGCTGGCGGTGTGCATCCAGCATGAGATGGATCACCTGCAGGGCAAGGTCTTCGTTCAGTACCTCTCGCGGCTCAAGCAGGGCCGCATTCGCAGCAAGATGCTCAAGCTCGACCGCGAAGCGGCCTGAGCGCCGGCATTGGCGCAATCCGGTCAGTCAGGTCGCTGAACATGAGGCTGGTTTTCGCCGGCACGCCGGTCTTTGCCGAGCGGGCGCTCGATGCCCTGCATCGCGTCGGTCACGACATCGCCCTGGTGCTCACCCGCCCCGACAAACCGGCGCAGCGCGGCCAGAAAATCGTGGCCAGCCCCGTGAAGCTGTGGGCGCTGGCTCAGGGGATCGAGGTCTGGCAGCCGCCGACGCTGCGCGACCCGAACACCTGGGACCGACTGCGTGAGGTGCGCGCCGATGTGATGGTGGTCGCTGCCTATGGCCTGATCCTGCCGCAGTCGGTGCTCGACATCCCGCGTCTGGGCTGCCTGAACATTCATGCTTCCCTGCTGCCGCGATGGCGTGGCGCCGCCCCGATCCAGCGGGCGATCCAGTTTGGCGATTCCGAGACCGGGATCACCATCATGCAGATGGAGGCGGGGCTCGATACCGGGCCGATTCGCCGCGTCGATCGGCTGCCGATTGCACCCGACGAGAACGCAGCCAGTCTGCACGATCGGCTGGCCGAACTCGGGGCCGAATCGATTGTCAAAGCGCTGGCGCAACTCGCCCAGGGCAGCTTGCCGAGCGAGCCTCAGCCCGAACTCGGCGTCACGTATGCGGCCAAGATCGTCAAGGCCGATGGGGTGATCGACTGGACCCAGCCCGCCCGGGTGATCGTCGACCAGATCCGTGCCTTCGATCCGGCGCCCGGCTGCGCGGCCGTGCTCGAGCGCGCTCCCGACACGGTCCTGAAAGTCTGGAAAGCACAGGCGTCCAGTCTCGCATCGCATGCACCTGAAGCGGTGCGCGGCACGGTGATCGCCGTGGGTGATGGCCGGGTGACGGTGTGCTGCGGGCCTGCGGACGCAGCCGAAGCGGTCGAATTGCTCGAGTTGCAGCGCCCGGGCGCGCGCCGATTGCCGACCCGCGATTTTCTCTCGGGTTTCGCTCTGCACGAAGGCGACCGCTTCAGTGCACCGACGGCTGGCTCGGCTTGAAATCCGCCGTCCGGACCACATCTGCAAGGGTGGCTCGATGTCTGCTCACCCCTTGAGCGGATCGGGCCTGTTCCACCGGAGGTACAGATGTTCAACTGGATGAAGACCGCGATCCTGATGGCCGGTATCACCGCTTTGTTCGGTGGGGTGGGTGCCGCGATCGGCGGCGAAAGCGGCATGCTGCTGGCGCTGGCGTTTGCCGTGCTGTCGAATGTCTTTGCGTACTGGTTTTCAGACCGGATGGTGCTGAAGATGTACAACGCGCGTGAAGTCGATGAGACCAGCGCGCCGCAGTTCTATCGCATGGTCCGTGAACTCGCCGAGCGTGCGCAGCTGCCGATGCCGCGGGTCTATCTGATCGACGAAGCCGCACCGAACGCGTTTGCCACCGGGCGCAATCCGGAGCATGCCGCGGTGGCCGCCACCACCGGCATCCTGGCTGCACTCAGCGCCCGTGAGCTGCGCGGCGTGATGGCCCACGAACTGGCTCATGTGAAGCATCGCGACATCCTGATCTCGACCGTCTCGGCGACCATGGCGGGTGCGATCTCCGCGCTGGCCAATTTTGCGATGTTCTTCAGTGGCCGCGACGGCGAGGGCCGGCCCACCAATCCGATCGCCTCGATTGCGGTTGCGATGCTGGCGCCGTTTGCGGCGATGCTGATCCAGATGGCGATTTCGCGGGCTCGCGAGTTCGAGGCGGACCGGCTCGGCGCGCAGATTGCCGATGATCCCCAGGCCCTGGCCAGTGCGCTCGACAAGATCCACCGCTATGCCCAGGGCCTGCCGCTCGAGGCCGCCGAGCGCCATCCCGAGACCGCCCAGATGATGATCATGAATCCGCTGTCGGGAGGCGGACTGCGCGGCCTCTTCTCCACCCACCCGTCGACCGAAGAGCGGGTGGCCCGGCTGATGGACATGGCGTCGACGGGCCCGCGGCCGGCTGCGCGCGGCTGATCGGAACCCATGAGACCGCGCCCCCCGGCTTCAAAAGCCGTCCCACGGGGGTCTGCGGCCGATACGCCCGCGCAGCCCGATGCATCGGAGCGTCACGCCCACCGGGCGGCGCTGGCCACCGAGATGCGGGCTGCGGCGGGCGCGATCGCCGACGTCGTTGCCGGACAGCGACTGCCTGATGCCTTGCAGCGGCACATGGCGGCGCTGCCGCAGGCATCGCGTGCACCCGCCCGTGACATGGCCTACCAGGCCCTGCGCAACAAGGCTCGAGTCACCGCGCTGACCAGCACCCTGAACGGACGTGCGCCCGACCGGCTGGTCCTGGCGCTGCAATGGATTGCGCTGGCCCAGCTGCTTGAGCCGATGCGGGCCGAAGCCATCGTGGTTGATCAGGCGGTGGCCGCAGCCCGTGCTGCATTTCCGGGCGCCGCCGGTTTTCTGAATGCAACGCTGCGCCGTTTTTTGCGCGAGCGAGCCGCCCTGCTCGAGGCGATCGAGGCCGATCCGGTCGTGCGCCATGAACATCCGAAGTGGTGGCTCGACGAACTCACCCGAGCCTATCCATCGAACTGGCAGGAGATCGTGGCCGCCGCCAACCACCAGGCGCCGCTGGTGCTGAGGGTGAATCGACGGCGCACGGATCGGGACGCCTGCGCTGCCAGACTGGCTGCAGCCGGCATCCAGACCCGTGTGGTCGGCCCCGAAGCCCTCGTGCTCGACAAGGCGCTGGCGGTGGAGGCGATCCCGGGTTTCGAACAGGGGGAGTGGTCGGTCCAGGATGCAGGCGCGCAACTCGCAGCGCACCTGCTGGATATCCACGACGGTCAGCGCGTTCTGGATGCCTGCGCTGCGCCCGGTGGCAAGACCGGCCACCTGCTCGAGCGGGCTGACATCGACCTCTTGTCGCTTGATCTGGATGCACAGCGATGTCGGCGCATCGAGTCCAATCTTGAACGACTCGGCCTGCCCGCGCCCGGCAGCCGTGGCGCGGTGCGGGTGCTCGCAGCCGATGCGGCCATACCTGAGGCCTGGTGGGACGGCATCGCCTTTGATCGGATCCTGCTCGATGCGCCCTGCACCGCCTCGGGCATCGTGCGGCGCCACCCCGACATTCGCTGGCTGCGCCGTCGTGGCGATATCGCCACACTCTCGCAGCAGCAATCCCGATTGCTGAGCGCCCTTTGGCGGCTGCTCAAGCCGGGTGGTAAATTGCTTTTTTCGACCTGCTCCGTCTTTCCGCGTGAGGGCGCTGAGGTCATCGACCGTTTTGTGCAGGAGACACCGACCGCCCAGCGCGAGTCGATCTTCTGGACCTGGCCCGACGGCCGTCGCGAATCGATTTCGCAACTGCTGCCCTGTACCAGTCCGGATCGGGAGCACGACGGGTTTTTCTATGCCCTTCTGAGCAAAGGTCAGTGAAGCGACGCACCGCCATCGCGGCGCTGTCGACGGCGGCGCTGATGGCCTGGTTGCCCGCCGCTCGCGGCGCCGATTCCCTCGAGGTCCTGCAGGCCTCGGCCGAACCCTCGTCAGATGGCGAGGCGTGGGTGGTGTCTGCCGATTTCCTGATCGCACTGAACTCCTCGCTCGAGGAGGCGGTCAATCGGGGCGTCACCCTGCCGTTCCTGGTCGAGTTCGAATTGCGCCGCCCGCGCTGGTACTGGTGGGATGAGCGGGCCGCCACCGCGACCCAGTCCCATCGATTGTCCTATCAGGTGCTGACCCGTCAGTACCGCTTGCTCCTCAATGGCGTGCCGATGGCCTTTACGACCTTGGGCGAGGCGAT
>CAIXXI010000482.1 GCA_903923345.1 uncultured Burkholderiales bacterium
GGGCTTAGGACTGGCAGGCATCGGAGCAGCACGTCGCAAGCAAGCCTGACAAACCTTGCACAGCCACAGGCCCGCTTCGGCGGGCTTTTTGTTTGCCTACTGCATCAGCGTGCGTTAGGTGCCTGCATCGGAGTTTGATGAATCAGCTACCGCCAAGATCGAAGCAAACAAGGAGATGAACAAAGAGCGTCGAGCCCGCGCGCCCGAGCGGCTCCCCCGGATCCGAATCAGAACAGCGAAGATGCCTGACGGATACGATTGTGCTTGACCTGTTAGGAGTAACGCGTTGAGTGATGCGGCAGCGTCGCTTCAATCGGGTCTGCGATGGACAGCGTCCAGGTCCAGCCCGGTATCGTCGGATTCCGGCGACTGGACGTCTCCCGCAACACGCTCAATCAGCTCCTCGACAATGAACCGACCGTAGCGCTGAGCCCCAGGGGAGTGCAGCCCGCGCGCGACGCCTGCGACCTTCTCAACTTCGGCATCGACGTCAGTTTTAACCACCAGAAAGCCACAGCCGGCCTCGGCCAGCGCACCGTGCGCTCGGATCAGGTTCAGGTCCTGGCCGATCGAGGCAAAGAAGCTGGCCGTACGAATCTCCTCATTGACCTGAGAGCGCATCTCAAGGGGTGTGTAGCGCACCAGATCCGAGGGCTGAAAGCCGTCCGCGAGCAACTGCGCACAGGCGGCGTCTACCGCCTGCATTGTGGGCAGCGCAACGACGACATGGCCGACTGGCTTAAATACACCAAACGACAGCGGAGGGTCTGATTTGTCCATGCGACGCTCCGATAAGGAAACGCATCATTCGACGCCGCTCAGGCAGCGCGTTCACGCTGCCCAGCGCACGGCCCTTACTTGGGCATCAGCACCGTATCAATGGCATGGATGACGCCGTTGTCGGCGGCCACATCGGCAGCCACCACTTTGGCATCGTTCACCATTGCACCACCCACGGTGCTGACCATCAGGTTGCTGCCTTGAACCGTTTTCACGTTTCCGGCCTTCAGGTCTGTGGACATCACCTTGCCCGAAACCACATGGTAGGTCAGCACAGACTGCAACTTGGCCTTGTCCTTGAGCAGCGCGTCCAGGTCGGCCTTGGGGATCTTTGCGAAGGCCGCGTCGGTGGGCGCAAACACGGTAAAGGGGCCCTTACCTTTCAGGGTTGGCACCAGGTCGGCAGCTTTGAGCGCTGTAGACAGCGTTTTGAAGTTGCCAGCTGCAACCGCTGTGTCGACGATGTCCTTGGCATTGACGCCAAGGGCAGAAACGGCGAGGGCCGAGGCAATGAACAGCTTTTTAATGTTCATGTTGATTCCTGGTTGAATGAGTCGTGAGTTGTGGACCGAGACAGGTCGGTCACCCTGATGGCTGTCATTGCCGCCCCAGCAGAACCAGAAAGGGGGCAAGTCAAAGTCAGCGCTTTTCCAGCCGTGAACGTTCACCGGACCACATCGAAGCGCAACACACCTCAATGCTTTTCAAACCATGAGTCAGTGGCCTTGCGCTCCCATGCAGCCAGTTGGGTCTCCGCCTCATCTTGCGCCACGCCGTAACGCTCTTGAATCATCCCGGCGAGCTTTTCGCGTTGCCCTGCGACGACGGCGAGGTCGTCGTCAGTCAGCTTGCCCCATTCCTCTTTTGCTTTGCCCGTGACCTGCTTCCAATTGCCTTTGATCTGGTCCCAGTTCATTTGGATTTCCCTCGCGGATATTTGCTGAAAAGTATCAAGACGGCGCAAGCGACAACGGCCTCTGGGGTGTCCCGCCAACTCACGGTGGGCTCCCCTGGCAATGTGTGCGCGTGCCTTTGATCATGCGCCATCAGTGGCCTCTTGATTGACTCAGTCGGGTCCCTCGCTGGTCAATCGTTGAGCGAGGTCAAAAGTGCGAGCACCTCAAGGTCAAACGGACAGATGGCTTAGCCACCTGCTTGCATCAGCAGGCGCCGTCGAAGCGCAAGGTCTTCCACGCGCTTCGAATGACATGCCGGCAACCGGCCAATCGTTGCGTGGTCAGTTCTTGTTGGATCTGGACTGTGCCGCGGCGACGCAAGTGCCCTTGGCGTTACCTGAATGCCTGGCAAGCAGCCGCCTTCAGCGCCCGATCGAAATTCCGATCGGGCGCGACAAGTGAACGTCGTCTCGAATCACCAGTTTGCAAGTTGCCGCCGGGATGTCGCAGGTGGCCAGGCCGTTGGCGACGACGCCGGTGTTGTCTTCGTTGAACACCGGCAGGTAGAGGGTCTGGCCGATGATGCTCAGGCTACCCAGTGTGGTGGGGATGCTGCCGCCGAAGAGTGCGCCGGTGTCGATGGTTTTCTGGAGTTGGCGGGTCCGAGGGTCGTAACTGCGTATGCCGCCTGCGAAATCAGAGGTGTAGAGCAAACCGTCGGGTCCCCAGGCCAGCCCCAGGAAGCTGACGTAGCCATTGCCTTTGGGCGTGGGTAACGGTTGAGGTGCAAACACTTCGCCTGCGCCGGTCTGCAGGTTGTAGCGCAGGATCTGGCTGTCGAATTGGAAGGTGATGTCGCCATTGCCATCGGCGACGCTGCCCTCCGTGGTCACGTACAGGCGGCCATCGGGGCCGAAGGACAGCTCGTTAGGCCCATTGAGCAGCCCGCCAGCTGTTCCGTTGCCGCGGGCAAACACGCTCAGAAACGCCCCGGTTTTACCGTCGAATTTCAGGATTTGGTCGCTGCGAAAACTCGCCACGTACAGATGTCCATCGGGACCGAACGCATTGCCATAAGGGCGCTTCATGCCGTTGCCCTGGGCAAACACGTCGATAAAGGCGCCGGTCTTGCCGTTGTAGCGCAGGATCTGTCCGCTGGTGTTCGTGCCGCTGCTCACATAAAAGTGCCCATCGGGGCCGAAGGTCAGTCCGTCGGGGTCCGTGAGACCGCCGCTGCCCGCGGCGATGAAATCGCCGAGATAGGCGCCAGTGCTGCTGTTCAGGCTGACGACGTTATTGCCCCGGGTATTGCCCATCAGTACGGTTGCAGCCGATGGCGACGAGTCGCCGCAGGAGGCCAGGAAGAGCACCCCGGCGAGTGCTGCACCGAGGACGCGGAAGAGCCGTGTTGGGACAGTGTGGGAGGGGGTCATGGCGGGTGATCGATTCGGTCGTGCGGGACGGTTTAGGGCGGGGCAAACAATCACTCGATATCAATCAGAAATTTAGCATGGGGTTAATGGTGCGGCCGCGCCGCCTGAGCTGCATGCGTGGCCAGAACCTCCTCGCGCACGCTTTCCGTCAGCTCTTCCTTCAGCGCCATGAACGCGGGTTTGGTCTTCATCGAGTAGTGGCGCGGGTGGGCCAGGGCGACCGCCCGATCCAGCTTGATTCGGCCCGGCCGCGCACTCATCACCACCGTGCGGCTGCCCATGAACACCGCTTCGTCGATGTCATGGGTGACGAAGAGGACGGTTTTACGCTCGGCCTCCCAGATCGAGAGCAACAGCTCCTGCATCAGCTCGCGGGTCTGATGATCCAGTGCACCGAAAGGCTCGTCCATGAGCAGCATGCGTGGCCTGTTGGCCAGGGCGCGGGCGAGCGCGGTGCGTTGCTGCATGCCGCCCGACAACTGTTTGGGGTAATGGTGCTCAAAGCCAACCAATCCCACCTGACTGATGAACCTGTGGGCGATTTCAAGTTGTTGCGCCCGCCGCACGCCGCGCTCTCGCAGACCGAAGCACACGTTGTCCAGCACCGTGAGCCAGGGAAACAAGGTGTAGCTCTGGAACACCATGCCGCGATCAGCGCCCGGGCCTTCAATGCGCTGGCCGTCCAGCCGCACGTTGCCCGCAGTGGGATGGTCCAGCCCGGCGACGATGCGCAACAGCGTGCTCTTGCCGCAGCCGCTTGGACCCAGGATCGTGATGAAATCGTTTTCGGCCACGTCCAGGTCGGTGGCCTGCAGTGCCAGCGTGGAACCCGAGGCTGAGGCAAAGCGGCGCTCCAGGCCGCGAATTTCCAGGATCGGGCTCATCGGCCTAGCGCCGCCCACGGAAACAAGCGCCGGTTCACCGCCAGGAAGAGCAGATCGCTGCCCAGCCCGATCAGGCCGATGATCACGATCCCGAAGATGATCTGGTCGGTGGCCAGCAAGGCTTGGCTGTCCGTGATCATGTGACCGATACCGCTGGAGGCACCAATCAGCTCGGCGACGATCACGTAAGTCCAGGCCCAGCCCAGCACCATGCGCAGGGTCTCGGCGATCTCAGGCGCCGCACTGGGGATGAGCACCCTTCGGATCAGCCCTTGATCGCTCACGCCCAGGGTATAGGCCGCCTCGACCAGGTCGCGCCGGGTATTGCCCACCGTCACTGCAATCATCAGCACCAACTGGAAGAAGCTGCCGATGAAGATGACGGCGAGCTTTTGCGCTTCACCGATGCCCACCCACAGGATCAGCAGCGGGATGAAGGCGCTGGCAGGCAGATAGCGCGCGAAGCTCACGAACGGTGCGAAGAACGCCTCCACCGGCTTGTAGGCGCCCATGGCCACCCCTAATGGCAAGGCCAGCGCAGCAGCGATGACAAAGCCGCCGAGCACGCGCCACACCGTCCAGCCGATGTCCCGGGCAAACCCCATTTGCGTCAGCAGGGTCCAGCCTGCCTTGAGCATCGTCCCGGGGTCGGCCAGAAAGGTCTTGCTGACGAAGCCACCCAGGGTGGCCGCCGCCCAGATCGAGACGAACAGGACGAAGAAGGCCACGCCGAGCGCGACCCGCGTGCCTGCAGAGACGGCGGTCAGGGGCTTCATGCCCGGCTGTTACTTCAGAAAGCGCGTGTCAACGAGCTTGCTCATGTCGGGCAGCGTCTTGATGATGCCGACCTCCAGCAGGATTTCGGCCGCCTTTTTGCTGAACGCGGCGTGCTCACCCGCGAAGAACTTCGCATTGGCCTCGCGGTCCTGCCAGCGCAGGTAGGACTGACTCTTCTCGAAGGCCTCGCCCGTCTGCCTGACATCAGCCCCCATGATCTCGAAGCTCTTTTTCGGCTCGGCCTTGATCAGGGCCAGCGCGTCGAAGTAGGCATCTGCCAGTGCCTTGGCGGCCTTGGGGTTTTCGGCCAGGAACTTGGGCGTGCAGCCGAAGGTATCCATGATCATCGGATAGTCCAGCGTGGTGGCGATGATCCTGCCGGCTTCCGGTTTGGCACGAATGGCGCCAAGGAAGGGCTCGTAGGTCATGGCTGCGTCGATGCCATCGGTGCCCGCGATCATCGCGTTGGCGGCTGCCTGTGGCTCGAGGTTGACGACCCTCACATCCTTCACGCTCAGGCCATTTTCGCGCAGCATCCAGGCCAAGGTGAAATAGGGCGCCGTACCGGGGGCGCTGGCTGCCACCGTCTTGCCCTTCAGGTCCCGGATACTTTGGATGCCGGCCTTGACCACCATGCCATCGGCACCGTAACTCTTGTCCAGTTGGAAGATTTGCGTCGTGGCCACGCCGTTGGCATTCCAGACCACCCAGGTCTCAACCGTCGTGGCGGCGCACTGAATATCGCCCGAGGCGATGGCCAGGTGACGGTCCTTCTGCGGGATCTTCTTGAGGCTGACATCCAGGCCATGCTTTTTGAACAAGCCCGCCTCTTTGGCCAGTGTCAGGGGCGCAAAACCCGTCCATCCCGACAGGCCGACGGCGACCCGGGTTTCCTGTGCATGGGGGGTGGTGGCGAACATGGCCAGCGCGATGGCTGCAAGGGCCTTTTTCATGTGGGCTCTCATTGAGTGATGGGCTGCGAAGGAATTCAGGTGGGTGGCGAGGGCACACAGGCACGCGTCGCGGGCACGCGGACAGTCGGCCGTGGCCCATGGGGCGCACGGTCGGGGTGCATCATGCAACTGCGAGGGTGAGTCGAGCAAGCCCTGCGAGGCCGCAATCCTGGCGAGCCGAGCGGATGATCGGATATCGCAACTCAATTACCATACGACCCATATCGGGATGGTGGGTGACCCATATGAAGACCACGATCGAACTGCCGGA
>CAIXXI010000483.1 GCA_903923345.1 uncultured Burkholderiales bacterium
GACATCGTGCTGGAAATCGACTGGCAGGGCGCAGCGCAAATCCGCAGGCTCTTTCCGGACGCCGTCTCGGTCTTCATCGCGCCGCCCTCGCTGGACGTCTTGCGAGAGCGACTGACCGCACGCGCACAGGATTCTGCCGAGGTCATCGAGGCCCGATTACAGGCTGCGCGCGGCGAGCTCATGCACGCCGGCGACTGCCAATATGTTATTATCAATCAAGACTTTGGCGATGCCTGCCAGGCTTTGTGCGCGGTACTCGACACCGCCCGATGCCGGTTCGCCAATCAGCGACTGCGCCACGGCCCGATCTTCGATGCCCTCGGAATCGTCGCCGCCCCCTCACTCTGACACCGACTCATCAGGACGCAACCATGGCCCGCATCACCGTTGAAGATTGCCTGCGCCAGATCCCCAATCGCTTCGAACTCGCATTGGCTGCCACCTACCGCGCCCGCATGCTGGCCCAGGGCCATGCCCCCAAGCTCGACAGCAAAGACAAGCCCACGGTGACCGCGCTTCGCGAAATCGCCGCAGGCAAGGTCGGCGCTGAAATGCTGCGCCGCGTCCCAACCTGACGCTGCACACGCGTCCTCACCGCAATCCCCTCGTCTGATGGCAACGGCTGGTTCAATCGAATCCACCGAGCGCCGTCAGGGCGCAGGCGGCAAGGGCTCGGCCGAGTCCGCACACGCCGCATCAGAGCGCCCCATTGCGCAGGCAGACGGCCGGCGCATCGTCTCTCTGGCAGGCCTTTCTCAGGCCGCCTCCGCATACCTGTCTGAAGACGATGTGCGTCGTGTGCGCGAGGCCTACCGGTTTTCAGACTCCTCGCACCTGGGGCAGTTCCGCACCAGCGGTGAGCCCTACATCTCCCACCCGATTGCCGTCGCCGAGATCTGCGTCGGCTGGCGCCTCGATGCCGATGCCCTGATGGCCGCACTCCTGCATGACGTCATGGAGGATTCCGGCGTCACCAAGCAGGAAATGGTCGAGCGCTTCGGCACACAGGTCGCTGATCTCGTCGACGGCTTGTCCAAGCTCGACAAGATTGAGTTCGCCAGCCGCGAACAGGCGCAGGCCGAGAGTTTCCGCAAGATGCTGCTGGCAATGGCCCGCGACGTCCGGGTCATCCTGATCAAGCTCGCCGATCGTCTGCACAACATGCGCACGCTGGGTGCAGTTGATCGCGTCAAGCAGCGCCGGGTCGCGGCCGAGACCCTGGAAATCTATGCCCCGATCGCCAACCGACTGGGCCTGAACGAGCTCTATCGCGAGCTCCTTGATCTGGCCTTCCAGTTCCAGCACCCCTACCGTCATCGCACCCTCAAGAAGGCAATGGCTTCGGCACGCGGGATGCGCCGTGAAGGGCTGGGCAAGACCATCGAGGCGGTGCAGAAGTCGCTGCGCAAGATGGGCGTGCAGGCCGACGTGCTCGCCCGCGAGAAAGCGCTGTGGGCGATCTACAGCAAGATGCAGGACAAGAACCTGTCGTTTTCGCAGGTGATGGATGTCTTTGGCATTCGCCTGCTGGTCGATGACCTGGCCGCCTGTTACCTCAGCCTCGGCGCTCTGCATCAGACCTACAAACCCATTCCCGGGCGCTTCAAGGACTACATCGCCATCCCCAAGGTCAACGGCTATCAGTCGCTGCACACCACGGTGGTCGGTCCTTATGGCACTCCGGTCGAGTTCCAGATCCGGACCCGCGAGATGCATCAGCTGGCCGAGTCGGGCGTGGCCGCTCATTGGTTGTACAAGGCCGAAGAAGAGACCTTCACCGACCTGCAAAAGCGCACGCATCAGTGGCTCAAGTCACTGCTCGATATCCAGCACCAGACTGGCGATTCGCTCGAATTCATCGAGCATGTGAAGGTCGACCTCTTCCCCGATGCGGTCTATGTGTTCACGCCCAAGGGCCAGATTCGGGCGCTGCCGCGGGGTGCTACCACCATCGACTTCGCCTACAGCGTGCACACCGATGTGGGTAACCATTCGGTGTCAGCCAAGGTCAATGGCCAGCCCGTGCCCCTGCGCACCGAACTGCAAAACGGCGACGTGATCGAGGTGATCACCGAACCAGACGCCCGCGCCAACCCTGACTGGATCGGGTTTGTCCGCACCGGCAAGGCCCGCTCCGAGATCCGCCATTTCCTGCGCACGATGAAGTACGAGGAGTCGGTCGAACTCGGCAAGCGCCTTCTGGAGCAATCGCTCGCTACTTTGCTGATCGATTCGGCCACCCTCGCCACATCCGCTCTTGAAAAAGCCGCTCGCGATGCCGGGGCTCGTTCGCTTGAGGAGCTCTATGCCGACATGGGCCTGGGCCGCAAGCTCGCACCGGTGGTGGCGCGCACCATTGCCCTCGACATGAGCGCACGCCCCACCGCAGCATTCGCCGTCCGCCCGATGCCGATCGTGATCCACGGCACCGAGAGCACAGCGGTTCAGTGCTCCCCCTGCTGCCTGCCGCTGCCCGGCGATGCGGTCGTGGGCCACATCCGAGGCGGGCACGGGCTGATCGTGCACCGAGAGGAATGCGAATCCGGCCGACGCCAGCGCCAGCGCGATGCCGAGCGCTGGATCGACATCGAATGGGCCGAAGACATCCAGGGCCAATTCCGCACGGTGATCGAAGTACAGACCCGCGAGCTGCGCGGCACACTCGCCCGAGTCGCCGCCGAGATCGCAGCGTCTGAAGCCAATATCGTCAACGTCTCGATGGAAGGCGAACCCGACCAGTTTGCGATCCTGCGATTTACCCTGCAGGTTCACAGCCGGCAGCATCTGGCTCGGGTCTTCAGGCAGCTGCGCAAGCTGCAGGTCGTGACGCGAATCACCCGGCTTTAAGACCACGGCGGTGCTGAAGCAGCCGCACATCGCGATGAAGCACTCAGCGCAGACTGAGCCTTCCACTAAGTCTGCCCGTAGCGCACCATTAAAATTTCCAGCTCGAGCCGGCCAGCCGGCGTGGCCAAAGACACCGTGTCGCCTTCGCGCGCCTTGATCAGCGCCTTGGCAACCGGCGAAATCCAGCTGATCTGACCATTGAGCGGATCGACCTCATCGATGCCCACGATGCGCACCGTCCGCTCGACTCCATCGGACTGCAGATAGGTCACCGTCGCGCCAAAGAAAATCTGATCGTTGCCAGTCTGCTGGGCGGGATCAACCACCTCGGCCTTGTCCAGGCGTCGGGTCAGGAACCGAATACGACGGTCGATTTCACGCAGCCGCTTCTTGCCATACAGATAGTCACCGTTTTCGGACCGATCACCGTTCGAGGCGGCCCAGGAAACCACCTTCACCACCTCGGGTCGATCGGTGTCGAGCAGCTGCAGCAGCTCGGTCTTGAGCCGGGCATGGCCCTCGGGTGTGATGTAGTTCCTGGGCGCCGGCGCGCTGGTGTCGGGCGGATCGAGTTCCTCATCGTCATCGTCCGATTCCCGCACGAAGGCCTTGTTCATCGGTTGAACAAGACCGTGTGACGGAATTCCGAGACAGGCTCAACGGTGCTGGCAACAATGCACCCATGCTTAGCGAACCCATCCTTCATTCCAGCCTCGAGATCAAGCGTCTCGAGACAGTGCTGCGCGACGCGCATCAAAGCCTGGTGCGTGCCGGATCGCTCAGCGCCCGGGCACCTGCCGTGGATCAGCGTACGCGCGACGTGCTGATCTCGGCCATCCAGGACGGACTTGACGATCTGGTGCAAGTGCAATCGATGCCCGAGCGACACACGATGCAGGGTCGACTGCATGAGCTGGCTCGTTTCAGCCATGAACTGGATGCACTGGAACAGTTACTGTCATCGAACAAGGGCTAGCACTGCGAGACTGCGGCCTGAGAGTCGGCCTGCGGTTCACCACAAAGCCGGTGCCGGCCTGACTCAACCGGCCACCGCCATCTGCTCGATCAGAATTGATCCGGTCCGATACGATCCCCGGGACACCTCATCGGCGCCCACCGCCACGATCGAACGGTACATGTCCTTCAGATTGCCGGCGATGGTGATCTCCTCGACCGGGTATTGAATCCGCCCGCCCTCGACCCAGTAGCCACTGGCGCCTCGAGAATAGTCACCTGTCAAGGTGTTCACACCGTGCCCCAGAAGCTCGGTGACGAACAGTCCGGTGCCCAGCTTGCGCAGCATGGCGCGCAGATCGTCCTGAGCCTGCGTGCGACGGCTGGTCAGCCTCAGACCATGCGCGCCGCCGGCGTTACCGGTGGTTTTCATGCCCAGCTTGCGTGCCGAGTAGGTCGACAGGAACCAGCCTTGCAAGACGCCGCCATCAACCACCGTGCGCGGACGCGTGAAAACGCCCTCGTCATCGAAGGGCGTGCTGCCGACCTCACCCGGACGATGAGGCTCTTCGATGATGTCGAGTTCCGGCGAAAAGACCTGCGTACCCAGCGCATCGACCAGAAACGACGCCTTGCGATACAAGGCCCCGCCGCTGGCAGCCGAGACAAAACTGCCCAGCAAACCGCAGGCAAGTGGTGACTCGATCAGCACCGGCACTTTGCGTGAACTGATTTTTTTTGCGCCCAGTCGGGACAGTGCACGCTGCGCGGCATAGCGCCCGACCGCTTTCGGATCGGCCAGTCGATCGGGAAAGCGCGAGGCCGAATACCAGTCATCGCGCTGCATCGC
>CAIXXI010000484.1 GCA_903923345.1 uncultured Burkholderiales bacterium
AAGGCAACAACGCACAGGACCAGAAGGGTCGATCGACCCCGCTGAAGGACCTTCAGGGACTTCATGCCTGCACTCCCGAGGCGACCAGAGCACTGCGGATCAGATCGTGATGACGGGCATCGAGTTGAGTGAGCGGCAAACGAATCCCGCCCTGGATGCGACCCATCTGCTGAAGGGCCCACTTGACCGGGATTGGATTGGCCTCGACGAACAGCCGCAAATGCAGCGGCAGCAGCCGGCGGTTGATCTGACGGGCCAAAACGAGATTGCCCTGCAAGGCGGCGGCGCACATTTGAGCCATCTGGGCCGGCGCGACGTTGGCGGTGACCGAAATGACGCCATGCCCCCCAATGGCCATCAGTGCCAGGGCGGAGTCATCGTTGCCGCTGTAGAGCGCAAAGTCTTCGGGCAGGCGATCGAGCAGGTCGAAGGCTCGGGGAAAGTCGCCGGTGGCATCCTTGAGCCCGATGATGCCGGGCACCTTGGCCAGCCGGACGATGGTGTCGTTGGACAGATCGGCGACCGTGCGGCCAGGAACGTTGTACAGAATGACCGGCAGGCCGCCGGTCTCGGCGACTTCGCGGAAGTGGCGATACAGACCTTCCTGACCGGGCTTGTTGTAGTAGGGCACCACCTGAAGCGAGGCGGCTGCGCCGACCTTCGCGGCATGGCGTGTGAGGTCGACCGCCTCACGGGTGGAGTTGCCACCGGTGCCGGCGATCACGGGGACCCGACCGGCAGCCTGCTCAACCGCCACGCTGATCAGGCTCGCATGTTCATCGACATCGACCGTGGGCGACTCGCCGGTGGTGCCGACTGCGACGATCGCTGCCGTGCCACTCTCGATGTGCCAGTCGATGAGGCGTCGGTAACTTGCCAAATCGAGGCTGCCATCCTCATTCATCGGGGTGACGATGGCGACCATGCTGCCTGTGATCATGTTCACATGCCTGACCAAAAACTGTAAGAGATCGATTCTATCGCAGGGTCCGCTTGAACACCTGAACCTGCAGGACTTCAGTCACCCCAGAGCGAGGCTGCTGGCAGCCACGGGTGGGCGCAGGGCGACGATCCTTTGCAGTCGAGCGGCCCGCGGATGGCTCACGACGCCATCCTCATACGCCAGGACTTGCAGCCCTGCACGCTGCGCAGCGCTCAGCAATTCGCCGGGTCGCAGCAGGAATGCCGGATTGGAGGGGCGACCGAATTCGGCATTGCCCACCGCGAAGGTCTCATGGATCCAGCGTCCGCCGGGCGCGACCAGGCCCAGCATCAGATCCAGGCGCGGGCGAAACAGGTAATGGGTGCAGACCACGGCATCGAACCGCTCGGCACTGAATGGCCACCGCCCGTGCTCCAGGTCTTTCTCAAGGGTGCTCACGCCCATACGCTCGATCGGTGACAATACCGATCCGTTCTGATCGACTGCCAAAACGGTGTATCCGAGCGTCTGCCCATAGAGGGCATGGCGCCCGGAGCCACACGCAAAGTCGAGCAGAGTCGCGCCCTGAGGGGCAGGAACAAGCCAGCGTTCGACCCAGCT
The DNA here is from genome assembly GCA_903923345.1 of uncultured Burkholderiales bacterium. Classification (GTDB taxonomy): domain Bacteria; phylum Pseudomonadota; class Gammaproteobacteria; order Burkholderiales; family Burkholderiaceae_E; genus UBA4615. The sequence goes on from CAIXXI010000484.1 coordinate 1,544, forward strand.
CGACGGTCTTTCCATACGATGAGACGGGTCTTGATTCATCGAAGTATCCGTTTATTTGCCAGGCAGTCAGCGCCGATTGAGTTCCCAGTTGAGTCCACTAAACGGCCAGCCATTGTATCGAGAGGTCCTGCCGCAACGCGTCGTCAGACGCGTGCTGCTGGCTGCGCTCGCCCTGGCGACCGTGTTGTGGCTGGCGTCGCTGGTCATGCCCGACGGCTCGCCGAAATTGCAATCGGTTGCCGCCGCCGCCGCACTGCTCGGATTTACGGTGGTGGGCTTTGCGCTTCAGCAGGTTCTGGCGCAATACAGCGCCCGACGCGAAATCGGCCGACGGCTGGATGACCTGCAAGGCCAGTACGGTGCTGCCGAAAGCCTGGCTGTGCTCGGCTCCTGGGTCTACGACATCGCCAGCAACCGCTATCACTGGAGTGACGGGGCTCATCATCTGTTTGGCACCGACCCCTCTGCGCCGCCGCCTTCCCCGCGGGATTTCCTTGCTGCGATTGCAAGCGAAGACCAGCGTCGCTGGCAGGATGTCCACCGCAAGGCCATCAAGCTCGGGGGCGAGGCGCGCCTGGAGTACCGCTACTGCAAGCCTGATGGCAATCTGATCTGGGTTCGCAGTGTTGCCCTGCCGGAGAAGGCCCGCAGCGGCAGGACCCTGCGCCTGGCTGGCATCGTGCAGGACATCACGGCCATGAGCGCCATGACCCAGCAGCTCGCAGCCAGTGAAGCCAAGTTCAGGGACCTCACCCAACTGTCGGCCGATTGGGTCTGGGAGAGCGACTCCCATCATCGACTGAGCTACCTGTCCGAAAGCGCCGTACCGGCGCTGGGCGGAGACTGGGTGCGCGCTGGCATCGGCAAGTGCGGCTGGGAATTCGCAACCGTTGACTTCCCAAGCGCCGACTGGGGAAGCCATCGAGCGGATCTGGAAGCGGGCAGGTCCTTCGACGGATTCGAATTCGGTGTCCGGGCACCCGACGCCACCTTGCATCAGGTCTCGATCAGCGGGCGCCCGGTCTTCGATGCGGACGGCTCATTCAAGGGCTATCGCGGTGTCGGACGCACCATCACCCGGGAACACCAGCAGCAGCGCCTGCTTCAATTCGAGAGCGAAATGGCCTCGATCATGCGCGAGCACACCGAACCGGAACGGGTCATCACCGACCTGATCGCTTCCCTGTGTCGACTGATGAGCTGGTCGGGCGGCGCGCACCTGGTTCAGATTCCGGGTACGCGCGCGATCAGCGTTCGAGAACGCTGGGGCAGCGCGCCCGTGATGCGCATGCTGGCCGAGTTGCCGATCCAGCTCGCCCTGAGCCGCGACAGCCTTGAAGGCCGAGCCTGGTCCAGCGGCGAAGCGATCTGGACGCCAGACCTGTCTGCGGAATATGAATTTGTGATGCGCTATCACACGGCATCGCTGGGGCAACAGGCTGCTTTCATCGCGCCAATTACCGACGAAAACCACAATGTGCTGTCGGCCCTGCTGTTCTTCAGCCCTGCGGGATATCGAGCCGACACGATGTTTCAGCAGCTCGCCGAGATCCTGTCGAGCACCATCTCGCAATTCCTGCAGCGCAAATCGGCGGAGCAGCGCCTGATGCATGCCTCCTTGCATGATGCACTCACCGGTTTGCCGAATCGGGTTTACCTGACCCATCAGCTTGAAGAGGCGGTCAAGTCGGGCCGCGCATCGGCGGTGCTCTACGTCGACCTGGATCGCTACAAGCTGATCAACGACTCACTGGGCCATTCGGTCGGCGACCAGGTCCTGATCGAGGTGGCACGACGCCTGAGGGAATCGATTCGGCGCTCCGATGTCGCCGGACGGATCGGCGGGGATGAATTCATCCTGTTGCTGATGGACCTGCGCAATCGTGAGGAAATCGAGTCGATTGCACGTAAGGTGCTGACGGCCATCGAGCGTCCGTTCGTGCTGATGAACCGAGCGCACTTTCTGTCCGCATCCATCGGCGTGGCCGTCACGCCTGACGATGGCCGTGACGCCCAGCATCTCATCCGCTCAGCCGACAGCGCGATGTACCGGGCCAAAGCCGATGGCCGCAATGCGATCCGCTTTTTTACCGGCGAGCACTCGGATGCGCGCGACGAGCAGCTGCAACTCGGCATCGACTTTCCGTTGGCCTTGCAGCGCGGAGAAGTCGACCTGCATTATCAGCCGGTGCTGGCGGTCGGTGATCGACGCATCGTCGGCATGGAAGGCCTGATCCGTTGGCGGCACCCGACCCTGGGCCTGCTGATGCCTGATCGCTTCCTGCCGGCTGCCGAACGCAGCAACCTCATCCGTGAAGTCGGACTGTGGGCCATCCGTCGGGCCCTGGACGACCGCATTGAAATCGGTCTGGACCAGTATCAGGATGTGGCGATCTCGGTGAACATCTCGCCCCGGCAGCTGGGCGAGGATGGCTTTCTGGCGCAGATCAACGGCATGCTGGCCGAGCGGAATTTCCCGGCCCGCCTGCTGCAACTGGAACTCACCGAAAACGCCCTGATCGACAACAGCGAAAAAACCGTGGCCCTGCTGGCAGAGCTCAGGAGACTCGGTATTGCGGTGATCATCGACAACTTCGGCACCGGATATGCGTCTCTGTCGTACCTGAAAAACCTGCCTGTCGATGGCTTGAAGATTGACCGCACCTTCATCCGTGGCCTGCCCGAAGACCGTGGCAATGCTGCGATCGTGCAGGCCATCACCACCCTGGCCGGCAAGCTCGGTCTGAAGGTGATGGCAGAAGGTGTCGAGACCGCCTCGGAGATGAAGTCACTGCGCGCGCTGAACTGCGACCGAATGCAGGGCACGTACATCAGCGAACCACTGCCATTGGCCCAACTCAAGGACTTCCTTGAGTCTTTGCCTCAGGTGCGCCAGATGCACCTGGTCAAGACCGACGGAAACACCGCCGGGTGAAGCGGATCCGAGGCTCGTCCCTCAGCCGCCCATTACAGCCGACAGTGCCTGAAATCAGCCCAGCGAGCGGTAATTCAGGCCCATCACTTCCCGAACATCGCGCATGGTGTCCTGCGCCACGGCGCGAGCCTTGTCGCAGCCTTCATCGATGATGGCTTGCAGACGTCTGGGATCATCGAGATAGGGCTTGGCACGTTCAATGAAAGGCGCCTGCTCGGCAATCACCGCATCGATCACCGGTTGCTTGCAGTCAAGGCAGCCAATGCCTGCGCTGCGGCACCCCTGCTGCACCCATTGGCGGGTGTCCTCGCTTGAATAGACCTGATGCAGGGCCCACACCGGGCACCGCGTCGGCTCGCCCGGATCAGTGCGCCGACCTCGCGCGGGGTCGGTCGGCATCGTGCGCAACTTCTTGGTCACCGAGGCCGGGTCTTCACGCATGGCGATCGAATTGCCGTAGCTCTTGGACATTTTCTGGCCATCGATGCCAGGCAAGCGCGAGGCTTCCGTCAGCAGGGCCTTGGGCTCGGACAGAATCATCTTGCGCGAGCCTTCGAGGAAGCCCATCAGACGCTCGCGATCATCGGCCGAGAGACTGCCGCTCGATTCGACCAGGGCGCGGGCTTCGGCCAAGGCCTGCGCATCGCCCTGCTCCTGAAAGCGGGTGCGCAACTCGCTGTAGGCCTTGCCGCGCTTGCCGCCAAGCTGCTTGATCGCTGCGGCAACCTTGTCCTCGAAACCCGGTTCCCGCCCGAACAGATGGTTGAATCGGCGAGCGATCTCACGGGTCAATTCGATGTGGGGCACCTGGTCCTCGCCCACCGGCACGGAACTGGCGCGGTAGATCAGGATGTCAGCCGCCTGCAGCAGCGGGTAACCCAGGAAGCCATACGTAGTCAGATCGCGGTCGGTGAGCTTTTCCTGCTGATCCTTGTAGGTCGGCACGCGCTCGAGCCAGCCCAGCGGTGTCGACATCGACAGCAACAAATGCAGCTCGGCATGCTCGGGAACCCGCGACTGAATAAACAGGACGGCCTGATTCGGGTCGACCCCAGCAGCCAGCCAGTCGATCACCATGTCCCAGATATTGCGCTGGATGACCTCGGGTGATTCATAGTGCGTGGTCAGGGCGTGCCAGTCGGCCACGAAGAAATAGCAGGGCTGCTCGGTCTGCAGGCGCACCCAGTTCTTGAGGGCGCCGTGGTAATGGCCGAGATGAAGTGCGCCGGTTGGGCGCATGCCGGAGAGGACGCGATTGGCAAACATGGGCGCAATTCTACGCGCTCGGACGACTGCGCTCAGCCGGTCATGCGCTCGATCGAACCGCAGCCGACCCGGGTGACTTCCGGTGTATCGCCCGTCATATCGATCACGGTGGTCGGCTCCAGGCCCTGCGCACCGGCATCGATGACCAGATCGACTCTGCCGGACAGGCGCTCGAGGGCTTCGTCGGGATCGGAAATCGCGGTCTCGTCGCCAGGCAGCATGAGGCTGGTGCTGATCACCGGCG
>CAIXXI010000485.1 GCA_903923345.1 uncultured Burkholderiales bacterium
AGTGCCGATGCGGGCGGCATCTGCACACCAGACTTCAGCGGCAAGTTCGGCCATCCGCATGCCAACAAATTGCCAGCGACGCGCGCTCCATGGCCAGGCGCGATGAAAGTCGGTCACAAACACACCGATCACCACCGCATCGGTCGGCAGGTTTTCGGGCAACTCGCCCAGGCTCCAGGGGTGCACCAGCCAGACGTCGCGGCCCGCGACCCGATCGCCAGTGGGTGCACTCAGAAAAACCTGATCGGGCGGCTGCGCAAGCAGCGGCGGTTCGTTGAAGTCGTCGGCTTGCTGAACGGGTGGCTGCGGCTCAAGGCGCGGTGTCTCATCGCGTGCGATGCGATCCAGCGCCTCATAGCTGGTGTCAATCACCGTGCCAGGGCTGTGCCAGGGCGCGGGCGCATAGCGCGCGACATTGTCGGCATTGAAGAGATAGGGCTTCACGCTGCCGGTGCCGGCCACCCATTGCCAACTCAGGTGGTTACTGGCCAGATCGCCGTCGAGCAGGTGCCCGTACATCCAGTCGGCCGCAACCCGCCAGTGCACTTTGCGAATGTGGACCACATAACTCGCGAGCCACATGCGGGCGTGGTTGTGCACATAGCCGGTGGCATACAGCGCGTTCACGGCCTGGTCCACCACAGGGACTCCAGTGCAGGCACTGCGGATGTCGTTCGGAATCTCGCTCAAATAGGCGTGCTCAGGCAGCAGACCCTCGTGCAGCGAGCTGAAGATGGCGTCTCCTCGATGTTCCCAGACATGCCGGTAATAGGCGCGCCAACCGAGTTCAAAGACAAACTTGTCCTGGGGTCCGATCACATGCCGCGAGGCCACCCCAGACCACACCTCAGGGAGCGTGACGAAGCCATGTGTGATGTAGGGCGACAGTCTGCTGACGGCCCCCTCCAATGCATTGCGAGTGCGTGCGTAGGTGCTGGGCTGGACGGCGGCAATGCGCTGCCTGGCCGCAGCCAGGGTCGGCTCGAAGCCAGGATCTGCGGCAGGGGCTGTGTCGGTCATGATCGCACCGTTTCGCCACGGCCCGACTTGTTGCGACGACAGGCCTCGGAACAGTACTTCACATTGGCCCAGTTCTTGGCCCAGCGCCGCCGCCAGCTCATGGGTAGCCCGCAGGCCTCACAGGGCTTGCTCGGCAAGGCCGCCTTGTTGCCTCGAAAAGAAGGGGTGCGCGACGACGTCATCATGAATCCGGTTCGTGATCCGCTGCCTGCGCCGGAAGTGCGTCAATCCCTGGGCAGCGCATGCTTGGTGACCTTGCCCGTTGCGTTGTGCGGCAGCTCCTTCACGAAACGAACCGTCTTGGGCACTTTGAATCGCGCCAGATTGCGCCCGCAGTGCTCAAGCACATCGTCGATGGTCAGCATGGCGCCCTCCTTGAGCACGATGAACGCGCGCCCCACTTCGCCCCACTTGTCATCAGCGATGCCGATGACGGCCGCTTCAGCGACCTGCGCAAGACGATAAAGCGTGTCTTCAACTTCAGCCGGATAGACGTTCTCGCCGCCCGAGATGAACATGTCCTTCCAGCGGTCGACGATGTAGTAGAAGCCTTCGTCATCCACATACGCTGCATCCCCGGTGTGCAACCAGCCATCGACGAGCGTGGTCTTGTTGGCTTCGGGGCGGCGCCAGTAGCCGGGGGTGACCGTGGGCCCCTTGATCAGCAACTCGCCGGTCTGATTCGGGGGCAGTGCCTTGCCCTGATCATCGACAATCTTGAGCTCTGCATGCAGCACCTGCTGACCCGAAGAACCGATCTTGTCCAGGGCGCGTGACTGGCTGAGCAAGGTCCCGAGGGTGCAGGTCTCGGTCATGCCCCAGCCCTGCTGAAAAAGCACACCTTTGTCGGCATACAGCTTGAGCAGTGCGATCGGAGAGGCCGCCCCGCCGATGCCGACACTGACCAGATGATCGAAGCGGGCTTGTTCAAAGCCCGGCAGCTGACTGATGAACAGGAAGTTCGTGGGCACACCGAACACATGCGTGATGCCCTGGGCCGGATCGGCCAGCAGGTCCAGTGCATGCTGCGGATCGAACTGACGCATGACCACCAGCGGCGCGCCCAGGTGAAAACAGGGCATCGCATACAGGCAGATGCCGCCCACGTGAAATTGCGGCAGGTAGGTCAGGCCCTTCGATCGGCTGGTGAGGTCGGTCTTCATCGACGCGTTGACCGCGTTGAAGAACTGCGCCCCATACGTGATCTGCGCACCCTTGGGCCGACCGGTGGTGCCGGAGGTGTACATCAGCACCCAGACGTCGTCCTGGCGCGGCCGATGCCGTTGACCCAAGGCGCGGTTCGCAGCGATGGCGCGCTCATAGTCGCTGTCGGCGCCGTCGCGTTTGAGCAGCGTCACCGGGATCTTGCAGCGGCGCTTCAGTTCGGCGGCCTGCTCGCTGAACTCCTCGCTGTAAAAAAGCACGCGCGGTTCGGCGTCATGAATAATGAATTCCAGCTCGGGCACCGCCAACCGCCAGTTGAGCGGCAGGTGGATGGCCCCGATTCGAGGCGCAGCAAAAATGATTTCGTTGTTGTCGGTGGAGTTGTGGCACAGGGTGGCCACGCGATCGCCAGGCAGTACGCCCGCTTCACCCTGGAGATAGCCGGCGAGTGCCTCGACGCGCCGATGCATCTGAAGAGAGGTGAACGATCTGCCTGAATGCAGGTCCTGTTGCGCCAGGCTGTCAGGCGCGTAGGACGCGTGGTGCTCGATCCAGTCGTAGTGCTGGACGTCCATCGGGTGTCTCCTGCTGCGGCGACCTGAGGTCGGCTTGTGTGCGGGACCGTATCACACCCGGCAAGGGTGCCGCGCGGTGGCCATTTTCAATTTCAGCGGGCGCCCTGGTACGTGCCCAGCAGGGCATCTTCGACGAAGTCCATACGGTCCTTGCCCCAGAAAAGCTCATCACCCACGGCCATTATGGGTACACCGAACACCCCGCGCGCGAGTCCTGCATTCGTGCTGTCGATCAGCGCCTGTCGCACCTCCTCGCTTTCACTGCGGGCTTCGAATGCCGCCGGGTCCACCCCCAGTTCGGCGGCAATCCGGCGCAGGCCGCTGTATTCGGCGATGGAGGCATCGTTGCGCTCCCAATAGGCGGTCATCACCGCCTCGACATAGTCCCGCTCCAGATTCCAGTGGCGCATGGCGATCGAGCCACGCAGCGCCCGACTGGTTTTGATCGGAAACGTGTCGGGCATTCGAAAGGGCAGGTCGTATTTCAGGGCCCAGCGCTCCAGGTCCCGAATGCGATTGGCAAATTTTGCCGGGGGTTCGTCCATCAGCACGTACTGATGGGCCCGAAACACATGCCCCAGATTGAAAGGGTGCAGCACCAGGCGTGCGCCGGTGCGGTTCAGGATCGGCTCAATCAGTTTGAGCGCGAAATAGGTATTGGTGCTGCCGGTGTCCCAATACAGATCAACGATGCGTTCAGGTGCCTGTGTCATGCCGGAGTCTCCAAGGCTGAAGCTTCAGGGTACAGGGCTGGCTTGGCAGCGGCCGCGCCAGCTGCGTTGAAAACGAAGAGCCGCGCGAAACTCAGACGCTTGAATTGACCTTCAGCGTGCCTGATGTCAAAGTGACGCGATGTATATTTTGACTCCAGGAGTGGTCAATGCAAGCCAGTCGATCCCCTTCCCATCGCTTCAACACGGCTGGCTTGAGTTTCAGCCTGATGTTCGCGTCGTCGGCGATATTGATTGCTTGCGGTGGGTCGGACTCCAGCACTCAATCCGATCCTGGCACGCCAACGACCATGGTGACCGCTGTGAACGGAGTGAGTGCACGGACCTGTGCTCAAGACGCTCAGTGTCTTGATTTCACGACTCCCGTCGGCTTTGGGACGATCGCCCAAGTGGCTTCAACACTGAGCCAGGCCGCAACCCCCTGGACGAATACCAGCACGAACATCATCACGAATTCCAAGATTCCCCATGTCAATGGATCTGTGGATGCGGCGTATTACGACAAGGCGGGCAGTGTTTTCAGCATGAGAACCGACGCAAACTACCGATACTTTTCGGGCAACGGTTTGCCCAATACGAAAATGGGAATCTTTCCAGTGCAATCAGGCACTGCTGCTTATGATTATTACCATGCATTACCAGGTGGGGTCGATCCAAACGGCGCTCCTTACACGCCGACCGGCAAGGCGGATGAGATTCCAATTTCCGCCTACGATCTGACCAGCCAGATACCATTGAATCCTGTCGCGACCGGCTATTACCCGATCAACTCTCTGATCGTTGGAATCACCTTGACCGGAGCGGTCTGGCACATTGAATACGCTAATGATTCAACTGGCAATTGGTTTAGTCCAATCAACGCCCTGCCAATGGACCAATGCTGGGGTCATCCCTATTCAAACCAGTACCATCTCCACGGTTACTCCTGGAAATGCTTCCCCAATCAGGGAACAAGCGGCCAATCCCCGGTGTTTGGCTTTGCGCTGGATGGCTTCCCCATTACTGGGCCTCGCGGCAGCGACGGAAAGATGATTACAAACTCGCAGTTGGATAAATGCCACGGCATGACCTCAGAAATCACCCTGCCGGATGGGACGCGAAAGACGACATATCACTATGTACTTAACAACGAATTCCCCTATTCTGTTGGCTGCTTCAGGGGTAAGGTGAATTATTTTCAGGCGCTTGGTTCAAATGCAATGCGTGAAACCAATCTGCCGATTTACATCAACGCCCCGTATCCCTGAGGGTTAGTCTTACAAGCCGGGGTCTGCGGTGGGGCTCGCGGGCAATTCGCGATTTAAAATCACTGCGATTTCAGCAGGGAAAGATCAAACCTTGGCGCTTCTGGGTTCAGGGGAAGTGTTGGGGTGGGGTGGCGCCGGCAGTGGTCGAGTCACCTCGCCTTATATTGATATTTGCAGTTCATTAAAAATTAAAGACGCAAAGGCTGTCTACATTACCAGGCCTTCCAGGTATATCAACATTTCGGCAGGTTACGGTGTCAGCCTGGGCATCACTGATCAGAATCAGGCATTCATCTGGGGCTTCTGTCAGGTCGGCATTGGTGGCAGAAAACCATTTTCTGAAGAGCCCACCTTCATTGATGATATTGCCAGTCCATCCAAGGTGGTGGCCGGGCAATTTCTGTATGCTGCCATCGGTCCGGCAGGACAAGTCTACAGTTGGGGCTTCAGCACTGATGGTGCCTTGGGGCGGGTATCCAATCAGATCAACGCGTCGCCGGGATTGGTCAACCTGCCAGCGATCAGGGATATCGCAATCGGTGACAATTTCATGCTTGCATTGTCTATGGGCGGTGATCTATACGCTTGGGGAAGCAACAGTTCCGGTCAATTGGGCATCGGCCATCTGAACAATGTCATCAGCCCTCAGCCAATCCAACAGCTTCCAGCGATTCGAAGGATCGCTGCAGGTTCCACTCACGTCCTGGCGCTCACTGCAGATGGCGACGTGTTCGGCTGGGGCAGTAATCATTTCGGGCAAGTCGGCATTGTTAAAAAGTCTGAAAAAGACAGCCAAGCTTTCATCACCAGACCGCTACCTGTCCGTATACCCGAAAGGGTCGTGGCTGTTTCAGCTGGAATGCATTATTCGCTGGCTCTCGGCTCGTCGGGGAGAGTCTATTCCTGGGGCTGGAACGGTTTGGGTCAACTGGGGCAGGGCGACCTGCAATCCCGCAGCATCCCAACGCGCATTCCTGGTGTATTCGGCATCAGCGAGATCTCTGCTGGTGAAGCCCATGCTGTGGCAATCGGGAAAGGCCCCTTGTTCGGATGGGGTTGTAATGAGTCCGGGCAGTTAGGCGAATCAGCTACGAAGCAAATGACTCCAAACGCCTTCATGGCAACTGTCTAAGTCATGATCGCTGACAGAACGGCTCAAGTGCCGAATCGTCGTGAATTTCTGCGTTGGAGTGCCACTCTGGCTTCCGGCGTCGTCGTTCCTGGAAGCTTCACGGCCTGCAGTCGTGAAAATACAAAGCAGTCAGCGATGCTGCAGCAAACCTTTGTTCAGCCCACCCTGTTGCAGGCTGAAAATGGCGTCCTGGATATCACATTAACAGCATCCTATTTATCGACAACTCTGCAAGGGTCTGACCCAGGAAAGCACTATCCGGTTTCCTTGCGTGCATACGGATACAACCAGCTTGGCCCTGCCTGCACAGGGCCTACGCTGGTGATCAAGGGCGGAGATCAATTGCGCATCAGGTTGGTCAACCATCTGCCGGTCAATCCGCCGCTTGCTGCGTTCAGAGACCCAAGCAATTACCTCAACCCGAATACCACCAATTTGCACACTCACGGACTTCACGTCTTCCCAGGGATCTACTCGGACAGGACACCAGCAGAGTATGGAGATTTTGTAGTTGATCCAAATGGTCGTGGCGTTCAGCCGCGTGGTGATTCGCGGCAATACGTTTACCGCATTCCTGAGAACCATCCTGAGGGGCCTTTTTATTATCACCCGCAATACCATGGCAGCAGTGCCATACAGGCGGCGAGTCTCATGGCCGGGGCAATCATGGTCCGAGGTCCAGTGGACGAACTTCCGGAGATGGCGCAAGCAGAGGAATTGATCTTTTTGTTCCAGGCCCCTTACTTTGCGAACAGCTCGATCAGCAAGTTCGATGGGGTCAATGACGGATCACTTGAGAAGTTTTCTCAGCTTGCCGTTCATCCAACAGGGCAGGGGATTCGAAGCACTGCCAATGGCCATCTGGATATTCAGCCTGTTTTGATTAATGGCGTGCGCCAACCCACCATTGTCATGAAAAGTGGCGAAGTGCAGAGGTGGCGCTTTATTAATACTCAGGTATTTAATTATCTGAATATCAGTATGGACGGGCATGAGATGTATGCCTACACCAACGACGGATGGGGGCGTAGCGCATATCAGAAATATTCCGAATCAGAACGGAGCGGCGCCAACGGTATCGTCCTTGCGCCAGGAAATCGATCCTCAGTCCTGATTAAAGCTGCTAAGCC
>CAIXXI010000486.1 GCA_903923345.1 uncultured Burkholderiales bacterium
GGTGACACCGGGCTTGACATGCGGCGTGATGAAATCGAGCACCTCTGACGCAAGGCGTCCGGCGATTCGCATCGCTTGGATCTCGGCTTCTGACTTGATGACGATCGACATCGGTAACTTGCTGCTAAGAGGTTGTTCGGGCTATAATTATAGGCTTTCCTCAAAGCTGTAAAACTTAATCAGCGCGTCAGCGCGCCGCTTCGATGCAACTTGAAGCGGCCAGGAAATCCTGCATTTGCCGGATTTTCCGGATCACCCTGAGGGTGCATGGCTTTGGCCGTGTTCAGGGATCCGGTGCTGCGCCACTCTCAACCCTGACGGAGTTCATAGTATGTCGACCATGCGCCAAATGCTCGAGGCGGGCGTCCATTTCGGACACCAGACCCGCTTCTGGAATCCCAAGATGGCCCCGTATATCTTCGGCCATCGCAACAAGATCCACATCGTCAATCTTGAAAAGACCCTGGTCATGTACCAGGACGCGATGAAGTATCTGCGCCAGCTAGCTGGCAACCGCGGCACGGTGCTGTTCGTCGGCACCAAGCGCCAGGCTCGTGAAATCGTGGCACAGGAAGCCCGTCGTGCCGGCATGCCTTATGTCGACGAGCGTTGGCTCGGCGGCATGCTCACCAATTTCAAGACGGTCAAGACCTCCATCAAGCGGCTGCGCGACATGGAAGAAACCATTGCCGAGGGCGGCGTCGAGCGGCTCTCCAAGAAAGAAGCGCTGCTGTTTTCGCGCGAAATGGAAAAGCTCAACAAGTCGATTGGCGGCATCAAGGACATGAACGGGCTGCCTGATGCGCTGTTCGTGATTGACGTCGGCTATCACAAGATTGCGATCACCGAGGCGGTCAAGCTGGGCATCCCGGTGATCGCTGTGGTCGATACCAATCACTCGCCCGCCGGCGTTGATTACATCATTCCCGGAAACGACGACTCCGGCAAAGCCATCCAGTTGTATGCCGAAGGCGCAGCCGACGCGATTCTTGCAGGGCGTGCCAGCGCGCTGGAAGAGGTGGTCAAGGGTGTGTCCGGCGAAGAATTTGTCGAGATTGAATCCGAAGACGCTTGAGGGAGTTTCTGATGGCTGAAATCACAGCATCGATGGTGAAAGACCTGCGCGAGAAGACCGACGCGCCGATGATGGAGTGCAAGAAAGCGCTCACCGAAGCCGGTGGCGACATGGCCCGGGCCGAAGAGATCCTTCGGGTCAAGCTGGGCAGCAAGGCCAGCAAGACGGCCTCGCGCGTGACCGCAGAAGGCATCGTGGGCGTGCACCTGTCTGCCGACGGCAAGACCGGTGCGATGGTCGAACTCAATTGCGAGACCGACTTCGTTGCCAAGAACGACGACTTCCAGGGTTTTGCCCGCGCGCTGGCCGCCCTGGTGGCCAACTCGAACCCGGCTGACGTCGACGCGCTGTCGGCCCTGCCGCTCGAGGGTGTGACCGTCGAAGAGCGCCGCAAGACCCTGATCGGCAAGATCGGCGAGAACATGGCGGTTCGCCGCTTTGTGCGGATTGCCGGCCATGGCAAGGTGGTCAGCTATGTCCACGGTGGCTCGCGTATCGGCGTGCTGGTGGATGTCGAAGGCGGTGACGAAGCACTGGCCAAAGACTTGGCCATGCAGATCGCTGCATCCAAGCCGGTTTCGCTCGATCGATCGGGCGTCTCCGACGAGCTCATCGAGAAAGAGCGCTCGATCGCGACCCAGAAGGCGTCTGAATCCGGCAAGCCGGCCGA
>CAIXXI010000487.1 GCA_903923345.1 uncultured Burkholderiales bacterium
ATGGACGGCGCGATGCAGCACGCCCCGCACCCGGGGCGGCACTGCATCACACGCGTTGGCGAATCAGCGCCCAGTCGAGGAGCCCGATCCAGCGCCGGAGCCCGACCCTGCCCGATCGGCCTGCCCCGGACGGGCCGCCGTCTCGGCACGCTTGGCCGCATCGGCCGCAGCGGGTTTGCCGCCCTGCACCGATTCCTGAGCCTGAGGCGAACCCTGAGTCTGCTGCGGTTTGGCCGGGTTCGCTTGAGTCCCGGATTGAGTGGACTGCCCTTGCTGAGGCTTCTGGGCAGACGTCTCGCCTGCGTTGGTGCGATCTTGCTGGTTCATATGTTCATCCTGAAAAGACCCGGGAAGGCCGGATGGCGTTCCCGAAGTCTTACAGGGCAAGCCCCATGCCCACCGACAACGGCATGGCTTGAACAGGACTGCATGGGTTGCGCTGAAGCTGGCCTCAGACCTTGCCGTAGATCTCGCTGCCCTTGCGAACGAACTCCACCGCCTTTTCCTGCATGCCCTGCGTGAGCGCCTGTTCGGCTGACACACCCGACTTCTCGGCATAGTCGCGCACATCCTGCGTGATCTTCATCGAGCAGAAGTGTGGCCCGCACATCGAGCAGAAGTGCGCCGTCTTCATCGAGTCCTTGGGCAGGGTCTCGTCGTGGAAATCCTTGGCGGTGTCAGGGTCCAGACCCAGATTGAACTGGTCGGCCCAGCGAAACTCGAAGCGCGCCTTGGACAGGGCGTTGTCGCGGATCTGCGCACCCGGATGGCCCTTGGCCAAATCGGCGGCATGCGCAGCAATCTTGTACGCGATGATGCCGTCCTTGACGTCCTTCTTGTTGGGCAGACCCAGATGCTCCTTGGGCGTCACATAGCACAGCATGGCGGTGCCGTACCAGCCGATCTGTGCTGCGCCGATCGCACTGGTGATGTGGTCGTAGCCCGGGGCGATATCGGTGGTCAGCGGCCCCAGCGTGTAGAACGGCGCCTCATGGCAATCTCGCAGCTGCAGCTCCATGTTTTCCTTGATGAGCTGCATCGGCACATGGCCAGGGCCTTCGATCATCACCTGCACATCATGCTTCCAGGCGACCTGAGTGAGTTCGCCGAGGGTACGCAGTTCAGACAATTGCGCCTCATCATTGGCATCGTAGATCGATCCCGGGCGCAGGCCATCGCCCAGTGAGAAGGCCACGTCGTAAGCCTTCATGATCTCGCAGATCTCTTCGAAGCGTTCGTACAGGAAGGACTCGCGGTGATGCGCCAGGCACCACTTCGCCATGATGCTGCCGCCGCGAGAGACGATGCCGGTCATGCGCTTTGCGGTCATCGGAATGTAGGGCAGGCGCACGCCGGCATGGATGGTGAAGTAGTCGACGCCCTGTTCAGCCTGTTCGATCAGGGTGTCGCGGAAGATCTCCCAGGTGAGGTCTTCGGCCTTGCCGTCGACTTTCTCGAGGGCCTGATAAATCGGTACCGTGCCGATGGGCACCGGAGAATTGCGAACGATCCACTCGCGGGTCTCATGGATGTGCTTGCCGGTCGACAGGTCCATGACGGTATCGCCGCCCCATCGAATCGACCAGGTCATCTTCTCGACTTCCTCGCCGATCGAGGAGGTCACGGCCGAGTTGCCGATATTGGCGTTGATCTTCACCAGGAAATTACGGCCGATGATCATCGGCTCGGTTTCAGGATGGTTGATGTTGGCCGGGATGATGGCCCGCCCGCGGGCGACTTCGCTGCGCACGAATTCAGGCGTGATTTCTGCCGGAATCGCCGCACCAAACGACTCGCCGCGGTGCTGGCGACCCAGCAGATCGGCCATGCGAGCGCCCGTCGGCCCGGCGGCCCGCAGTGATTCAATGTATTCGGCGCGACGCAGGTTTTCGCGGATCGCCACGTACTCCATCTCGGGGGTGACGATGCCCCGACGCGCGTAGTGCATCTGGGTGACATTGGCGCCTGCCCGGGCGCGGCGCGGAGCGCGGGCGAGGTCAAAGCGCAATTGGGCCAGGCCGGAGTCGGCCAGGCGCTCGCGCCCGTAGGCCGAGCTCGGCCCAGTCAATTTTTCGGTGTCATTTCGTTCTTCAATCCAGGCTGCTCGCAAGGCCGGCAAGCCCTTGCGGATGTCGATCGTTGCCGCCGGATCGCTGTAGGGGCCGCTGGTGTCGTACACAAAGACCGGCGGATTCGGCTCATGGCCCATGCCTGCGGGCGTGTCGGCCTGGCTGATCTCGCGCATCGGCACGCGGATGTCGGCCCGTGATCCGGTGACATGCACCTTGCGCGAATTCGGCAATGGGGAAATCGCGGCCTCGTCGACGGCGGCGTCGGCAGCAATGAATTTGGGATGAGCGTTCATGAGGATCTCCTGTGGCCTCGCACCTGGGCGCGACGAAACGGCCTTGCCGGCCTTCAATCAACCAGGGGACTCGCCTCATGAACCTTCAGAGAGGGCCCGACGGAGAGTCGGGCTGGGTGCGCGAATCATGATCGCGTCACCGGCTCGGCTTCCCTTCGACGGCATTACCCGCATCAGGTTCGGAGGGTGTGTCTCACCCGGAGGCAGCCGATTCAGCCGACCGCACCAGGACCCCTAGCAATCTGATCAGGGTATCAGAGAAAGCACCCGCAGCGCACCGAACACGCCCGGCGCACAGGGGCTCAGCCGCGCTTCAGGAAGCGGCCGTCTTCGAGCCGCTCGATTCGGCCCTCGCCCAGCAATTCGTCCAGGTGCTGGGCAATCGTTCGCCGCTCGACGAAGTCAACCCACAGTTCCTGATAGTCCGTGGGGTAGAGCAGCCGCAGTCGCACCAGTTCATCGAGCGACTTCGGTTCGCCGGCCAGCCGCTCGAGCAGCGTCTGGCTGCGCTGATCGATCTTCGAAGCAAACGCCGACAGTGCGCTCAGAAAATTGCTGCGCTCGGTCACTGCGCCGCGGTGGTGAGAGGTCACCCAGACCGAGGCAGGCACATCGGCCACCCGCTTCAGGGTCTGGCGAAACTGCGCAAGGTTTGAAGTGCCATCGCCGTAGTAGGGGCCAAAACCGGACAGATCGATGTCACCGATGAAAGCCACGCCCATCGGCTCGACCAGCAGCACACAATGCCCTGAGGTGTGGCCTGGCATGTGAATCGCCTGCACAGTCACCCCGCCCAGATCCCAGCGTGCACCGTCGCGGTAGGCGTGTGCATCCGGCCTCGGATGGAAATGAAAGTCGGCCTCGACCTTCGCCTTCATCTGGCGCAGGGCCTGCTCACCGTAGCCGTAGTGGCGAGCCAGGCCTTCCCAGCTGCGCACCGCATCGATATCGGCCTCGTGTGCGTGCACCGCAGCACCCGGAATCCGATGCAGGCCGGTGATGTGATCTTCGTGCACATGGCCCAGGATGCACAGATCGGCCTCATCGAATTCAGCACCGATGCGATTGGCCACGAGCGGCGAGTCGAATACCGCCAGCGTGTCGCGCCCGCGCACGGTCAGTTGATTGCCATCGGGGTACTTGCCGTTCTTTTCACCGAAAAACACCGTGAGCGGGCCGAAATCGCGTCTGGGAACGGAGTGATCCATGCTGAAAACCTGTTGGATGAGAAAGTCGGTGGCAGGGCAAGCGCCCTGCGATGGCAAATACCGCCCTGATGATGCACTGACAGGAAGACCGACGCGAGTCGGAATCCCGCGCCCCGGCCCGTTATACTGCGCGCGCCCATGAAAAAACCCCTCCTTGTTGCGATTGTGATCGCGGTGCTGGCCGTTGGCGCCTGGGTGCTGCTCGGCTCGCGCGGCGCCTCAACCGCGACCCCGGCATCAGCCCAGGGAGGTGCCTCGACGCCTTCGTCCGCACCCACACCCGTCCTCGAATTCGCGAGTACCGATCTGTTGACCCTGTCGCCGCGGGCGATGGTTCGAAGCATTCCACTGACAGGCTCGCTGCGCCCGACCGATCAGACCCTCGTCAAAGCCCGGGTGGCGGGCGATCTGCGCGAGCTCACCGTGCGTGAAGGCGATCCGGTCCGCAGGGGGCAGTTGCTCGGGCGCATCGACCTCACCGAATATCAGGTGCGCGTCTCTGAGCGCCAGGCCCAGTTGATGGCCGCTGAATCGCAGCTGGCTCAGGCGCGCCGTAATCTGGACAACACCAACCAGCTCAAGGACCGCAATTTTGTTTCGCAAAGTGCACTGGATCAGGCCCGATCAAGCTGGGAGGTCACCGTCGCCAACCGTGACGCCGCGGCTGCCCAGCTGACGCTGGCCAGGAAGTCGCTGGGCGACGCCCAGCTGATTGCCCCGATCGATGGCGTGGTGGCTGAACGGTTTGCCCAACCCGGCGAAAAGCTGCCCATCGATGGGCGGGTGCTGTCGATTGTCGATCTGGTGCGCATGGAGATCGAAGCGCCGGTTCCAGCGTCCGAGATCGGGTCCGTACGGATCGGGCAGCAGGTGATGCTCCAGATCGAAGGCGTCTCGCGCCAACAGACCGGCCAGATTGCTCGAATCGCTCCGTCAACGCAGGCAGGCACGCGCTCGGTGCCGGTCTATATCGCGCTGCAAAACCGTGACCCCTCGGTACGCGCGGGTCTGTTCGCACAAGGCCGGCTCGTGGTCGAATCGCGCCAGGCCGTACTGGCCGTGCCGGCTGCGGCGATTCGTGACTCGGCGGCACGCACCTTCGTCTACGTCGTGACCGATGGCATCCTGCGCGAGCGGGAAGTCACCATCGGACTGAGAGACGATTCCGAAGACGGTCAGGCCTGGGTCGAGATTCGCAGTGGCCTGTCTGCCGGCGAGCAGATCGTTGCAACCAATCTCGGACGCCTGAGAACCGGTGCACCGGTCCGGGTGATCGCTGGCAATGCAAAACCGGCCAGCGGTAATGCCGCGGGTCTTGTCTCGCCGTTGCGCTGACCCGGTCCGCCGGACAGTCACCCACCCGCCGCACAGCCTCGACCATGTGGTTCACGCGCGTCTCGATCAACAACCCGGTTCTGGCCACCATGATGATGCTGGCCTTCGTCGTGCTGGGCCTGTTTTCGTATCAGCGGCTGTCGGTCGATCAATTCCCCGACATCAGCTTTCCGGTGGTGGTGGTCAGCACTGAATATCCAGGCGCTGCACCGGAGATCGTCGAAACCGATGTGACCCGCAAAATTGAAGAGCAGGTCAACACGATCAGTGGCATCAAGAAGCTGTCGTCGCGGTCGTACGAAAGCTCTTCGGTCGTCATCATTGAATTCGACCTGACCACTGATCCGGCGCGCGCAGCGCAGGATGTTCGCGAAAAAGTGTCGATCGTGAAGTCGGTGTTCAAGCGCGAAGTCAAGGAACCCGTGATTTCCCGCTTCAACCCGGACGACCAGCCTGTCGTCTCGCTGGCGCTGCGATCGCCCACGCGCAACGCCCGCGAACTCACCGCACTGGCGGATCAGGTGGTGAAGCGGCGCATCGAGAACGCCCGCGGCGTGGGTCGGGTGACCGTGGTCGGCAGCGTCAAACGCGAGGTGCAGGTTGTCATCCGCCCGGCCGAGATGGAGGCACTGCGCGTTGGCATTGATCAGATTCTCAATGCCTTGCGCAACGAAAATCAGCAGTTGCCAGCCGGCACGGTGATCACCAAGGACCGCGAGCAGGCTGTCCAGATCCGTGGCCGACTTGAATCGGTCGCGGATTTTGATCGCATCGTGGTGGCGCGCCGCGGCAATCAGCCGGTCTATCTGTCGCAGGTTGCCACCGTGATTGATGGCCAGGAAGAGCTGGAATCGATGGCTCTGGTCAACGGTCAGCGCGCGATTTCGCTCGACATCATCAAGTCCCAGGGCGAGAACACCATCGCGGTGGTCGACGAGGTCAAGCGTATCGTCGAAGCCCTGGGTCAACAGCTGCCAGAAGATGTGGCGATCTCGGTGGTGCGTGACCAGTCCACCTCGATTCGCAACTCGGTGGCCGGTGTCAAACGCAGCATCATCGAAGGCGCGCTGCTGACCG
>CAIXXI010000488.1 GCA_903923345.1 uncultured Burkholderiales bacterium
CGAACAAGCGAGTCTATGACCCTGTGATCCAGTCGTTGTCCGGGTTTGCCGATGTGCAGGCCAACCAGGCGACCGGGCGTCCGCAACTCATTCGCACGATCGTGGCCGACAAGACCACGGCAATCTTTGCCTCCCAGGCCATCACCGCAGCCTTGTTTGCCCGCGAACGCAGCGGCCAGGGTCAGAGCATTCATCTGTCGATGCTCGACACGATGGTGGCGTATCTCTGGCCGGAAGCGATGACCCAGTACACCGTGGTCGGCAAGGAGGGCAGTGCGATCAATCCGACGGCGCGGCCTGACCTCATCTTCAAGACGCTGGATGGTTACATCACCGTGGGCTCGGTATCGGATGCCGAGTGGCGCGGATTGTGTGGTGTGATCGGTCGGCCGCAGTGGATCGAGGACCCGCGTTTCATCACACCCGGCAAGCGATCCGCCAATGCAGCCGAGCGGATCACGCTGGTTGGCGAAATTCTCGCGACCGGTCATAGCCAGGACTGGCTCGAGCGCCTCGATGCCGCCGATGTGCCGTGTGCCCCGGTGCTGACTCGCGGTGAGGTGATGAAGGACCCGCAGGTGATCAACAACCGGTTGATCGAGGAGTTCGATCAACCGCAGCTCGGACGCGTGCGCCAGGTCAGGCCGGCTGCGCAGTTCGAGTCCACGCCGGCTGCGATCTCCGGCCCAGCGCCGATGATCGGCGAGCACACCGAGGTGATCCTTGCGGAGTTGGGCTACAGCTCCATGGAAATCGAAGCACTGAAAGCCTCTGATGCGGTTCGAGCAGCGGGTGCACGAGCATGAGCGATCGCCCGGCCGATGGCGAGAGCCAACGCATCCTGTGGGGAGTGGGGACCAGCCGAACGATTCGTGCGCATTGGGCATTGCACGAACTGGACCTTTCTTATGAGCTCAGGCCGATTCTGCCGCGCACCGGCGAGACCCAGACCGAGCAGTACAGCACCCTGACCGCTCGCCAGAAAATTCCATTGCTTCAGGATCAGGGGCAGGTGATCACTGAAAGTGCGGCCATCGTCAGCTACCTGTCCGATGTCTATGGGCAGGCGCATAACCGTCTGATGCCGATTGAGACGCTCGAGCGTGCGAAGTGCCTGGAGTGGTGCTTTTTCGTGATCAGTGAACTCGATGCCACCTCCTTGTATGTGATGCGCCGTCATCGGGATCTGGCGCACATCTACGGCGAGGCACCGCAGGCCAACGCGGCCGCAGTCGAGTACTTTGGCAAGCAGATGAGAGCGGTTGATCGAGCGCTGTCCGATGGTCGGCCGTATCTGTTGGGCGATCGCTTCAGCGCTGCAGACATGCTGCTGTCGAGCTGTCTGACCTGGGCGGTGCGTTACCAGGTCCCGGTGTCGCCAGAGGCCTTGCAATACAACCGAGCGCTTGTCGAGCGCGATGCGTTCAAAAGGGCCGACAGGCGAAACACGCCTGCACCCGCTCAGTCCTGACCGTTCACTCACCCAAGGAGACTTCCTATGATCAAGCTGTATGGCTCGCCCCTGAGCAATTACGTCTGCATGGTCAAGAGCGCGCTGATCGAGAAGCAGATTCCATTCGAGATGGTCGCCGCGCGCCCCTCTCAGGATCCGGCCTGGCTGGCCATGAGTGCGATGGGAAAAATTCCCTGCATTCAGACCGAGTCGGGCTATCTGGCAGAGACCCGCGCGATCCTCGATTATCTGGAGGAGTCGTCACCGACGCCGGCGCTGCTGCCGGCTGACCCGTTTGCCCGAGCCAAAGTGAGAGAGCTGGCACAGTCAGTGGAGCTGTACATCGAGCTGGTTGCGCGCAAAGGCTATGGGTTTCTGTTCGGACGCGAGGTGGCTGAGTCCGTCAAGGCGGACCTTGCGCGGGACCTGCCCAAGGGCCTCGCCGCGGTCGGCAAGCTGGTCAAGTTCTCGCCCTGGATTGCCGGGGATCAATTCACTTACGCCGACCTGCTGGCCTTCTGGTCGCTTGGGCTGGCTCAGCGCAGCGCTCAGATGAATGCCGGCGTCGATCTGCTCGGTGGCATGCCGGGTGCACAGGCCTGGTTTGATGCTGTGGCTTCCCGCGACAGCGTCCGGCGCGCACTGGCCGATCAGGACGAAGCGCGCAAGGCTCAGGGCTAAGCTCTTGCCGCCGGGGCCGGCGGCGTGCGCCGGCCATCGCATGGATCAGCCCGGGGCGAGCTTGTCCTGCGTGCGGGTTTCAAAGTCGCTGGCGTCGTGGCGCTCGTGCAGCTGGCTGGCTGGATCGCCTTGAAGACGATTGACCATGCGCCCGCGCTTGACCGCTGGGCGGGCTGCGATGGCGTCGGTCCATCGCTGGACATGGCGATAGTCCTGCACCTGCAAGAACTCGCCGCCTCCGTACAGCAAGCCCTTGGCCAGAGCGCCGTACCAGGGCCAGATGGCGATATCGGCAATCGTGTAGGCACTGCCAGCCATGTACTCATGCTCTGCCAGATGGCGATCGAGCACATCGAGCTGGCGCTTGACTTCCATGGTGAATCGATCGATCGCGTATTCGATTTTGGTCGGTGCATAGGCATAAAAATGGCCGAAGCCGCCACCGAGGTAGGGCGCACTGCCCATCTGCCAGAACAGCCACGACAGACAAGCCGCCCGATCTGCGCCCGCCGCAGGCAGCAGGGCGTCAAATTTTTCAGCCAGATAAAGCAGGATGGCGCCGGATTCAAAGACCCGGACGGGTTCAGGTCCGCTGCGGTCGATCAAGGCCGGGATCTTGGAGTTGGGGTTGGCAGCCACGAAGCCACTGCCGAACTGATCGCCCTCACTGATGCGGATCAGCCAGGCGTCGTATTCCGCGCCGCTGTGGCCGAGCGCCAGCAGCTCTTCCAGCATCACGGTGACCTTGACGCCGTTGGGTGTGCCCAGAGAATAAAGCTGCATCGGATGGCGACCGATCGGCAGGTCTTTCTCATGCGTCGAGCCGGCAATCGGGCGATTGATATTGGCAAAGCGCCCACCGCTTGACTTGACCCAGGCCCAGACTGTCGGAGGGGTGTACTGGCTATCGCTCATGTCGCTCACAGAGAGGGGTGCGGTTGGGTGGTAGGTCGGTTAACAGGAACCGTGCGCTTCAGAAATTCGATGGCAGCGTTGGCAAAGATGTCATTGCGATCACCTGCAACCATGTGACCGGCACCGGTGACGTTGACGAACTCGCTGTGCGGGCAAAGCTCCAGAAATGCTCTGGCGCCATCTTCGCTCAGCAAATCCGACAGTCCGCCGCGAACCAGTAGTGTTGGGAGGGTCAGTGTGCGGGAGCAGGCTTCAAGGCGTTCCTGGCGAGACTGGAGCTGCTGACGGCTGGCACGGTAGCGAGGGTCCCAGTGCCAGCGGTACTTGCCATCAGGGCCCAGGCGGACATTCTTGGCCAGGCCGTCCAGATTGCGCGGGCGGGTGCGATGCGGCTGGTAGCTTGCAATCGCGTCGGCGACCTCGTCGAGCGAGCTGAAGCCATCGGGCTTCTGACTCATGAACGCCTGGATGCGATCGACGCCTTCGGGTTCGATGCGCGGTCCGATGTCGACCAGCACCAGCGCGGTGGCATCCACATGCCCTTCCCCCGCAGCGACCAGGCTGGTGCCGCCGCCCATCGATGCGCCCATCAGTACCGGGCGGCGGTTGCCCAGCGCAGCCACGACGCACAGGAGGTCTTCGACCATGACGTCCTGGCCATAGCGACCATCGGGTGCCCAGTCGGAATCGCCATGACCCCGGGCATCGAAGGCGACGGCGAAATAGCCGGCTGCCCCCAGGCTCTGGCCGGCCCCTTTCCAGGCGTGTCGGGTCTGACCGCCGCCATGCTGGAGCAGGATGAGGGGCCCCTTGGGGTCACCCCAGGAATCACCGGCGATTCGAACCCCGCCGCTGGCTGGCCAGACGTGCATGGGTTCTGGCGTGCCTGGAAGTCGCGTGCCTGCGCTCATCAAACCTCACTCGAATGGGCTAACTGTACTTGAAACCGTAAAAACGCCATTTCATTCAGTTCAGGGGTGTTTTATCGGGGTGGACCCGTCTGCCCGATACGGCTAATCAGATTGGGTCATGAATGCGTCTAGAATGTTCCGTATCGTGTATCAATTTGTGTCCAAGGTGATGGCGATGATTCGACCAACAAGACTGCTCGGACTGCTGCTTGGACTGGCGATCAGCCTGTTTGCCTGGTCGACCCATGCAGCCGATCTCAAGGAGATTCAGGCGCGGGGCGAGATTCGCCATCTGGGCATCCGCTATGCGAATTTCGTGACGGGCGCCGGTGACGGTTTCGATGTTGAACTGATCCAGGGGTTCGCCAAGCACTTGGGTGTCAAGTACACCCTGGTCTATACCGACTTCTACAGCGTCATCCGGGACCTGCTCGGAAAGGACGTCGTGCGAAAGGGCGAGAGCGTCTCCTTGCAGGGAAGCTTTCCGGTCAAGGGCGACATGATCGCCACCGGCTTTACCGTGCTGCCCTGGCGCGAGGCGGTC
>CAIXXI010000489.1 GCA_903923345.1 uncultured Burkholderiales bacterium
AACGAAGAGCTGGCCAAGAACCGCGCCAAGGCTGTCAAGGATGCGCTGGTTGCAGGTGGCCTGCCCGAGGCGAGCATCGAGATGCGTCCGCCCGAGTTCATCACTGACACCACCAACGATCGCGCAGCACGTCGCGCCGATATCAACAAGCAGTAATGGCCTGGTTCTCGGGGGCTCAGGCTCCCGGGCATCGAGACGGCACCCCGCGGGGTGCCGTTTTTTTTCCCGTTGAGGTGGCGCACGCGAATCGTCAGCGTGGCGCACGTCGCCTGTCTTCGCCTGGCCGCGTTCATTGTTTGAATGCATGGAATGGCCCGACCTCGAGGATCGGATAGGATCCTTCCTCATTTCATGGCCAGGCTGGCCACACACTGGAGACGCTTGCGATGAGTCTGCCGCTTCTGTTCACGCCCCTCGAACTGCGAGGCCTGACGCTTCGCAATCGCATCGTGGTGGCGCCCATGCATCAGTACGCAGCGGTCAAGGGGTTCCCCACAGACTGGCACCTGATGAATGCAGGCCGGTATGCGGCCGGCGGCGTCGGTCTGGTCATGATGGAGTCGACCAAGGTCGAACGACGTGGCTGTGGCACCGTGGGCGACCTCGGCCTGTGGGATGACGCATTCATTCCGCACCTGCAGCGCATCGTCGATTTCGTTCACCAGTGCGGCACCGCCGTGGGGATCCAGTTGGGGCACTCCGGGCGCAAGGCTCGAACCGGCAGGCCGTGGGAGGGCAGCCGCCCGCTGACCGCCGACATGGGAATCGATGACTGGGACGCCTGGGATCTGGTTGCGCCCAGCGCCATCGCTGCCGACGACAAGTCGCCTGTGCCGCGTGCCTTGAGCACCGCCGAGGTGCGTGAAGTGGTCGAGGCCTTTGGCCGGGCTGCTGCAAGGGCGAATGCAGCCGGATTCGATACCGTCGAGATTCACGGCGCGCATGGCTTTCTCGTGCACGAGTTCCTGTCGCCCACTGCGAACCAGCGCACCGACCAGTATGGCGGCAATGAGGCGAATCGGCGTCGCTTCGCCCTTGAGGTGGCCGAGTGCGTCCGCGCGAACTGGCCACAGGACAAGCCGCTTTTCATGCGTTTATCGGTTGATGACGATGCCGGCTGGAGTCCGGCGGACAGCGTGGTGCTGTCTCGAGAGCTCAAGGCCGTCGGGGTCGATGTCATTGACTGCAGTGCCGGGGGCATGCTGGCCCGGCCGGTCAGCAGCACCCCGATTGGTTATGGCTATCAGGTTCCGTTTGCCCAGCGCCTGCGCGAAGAAGCCGGCATCCAGACGATGGCGGTGGGCCTGATCGTCCATCACGATCAGGCCGAGCAGATTCTTCGCGAAGGCAAAGCGGATCTGATTGCACTGGCCCGCGAGATGTTGCACAACCCGAACTGGGCATTCGATGCGGCCTGCAAGATGGGCATCGAGGACAGCTTCTCGCTGATTCCTCCAGCCGGCGGATGGTGGCTGCAAAAACGGATGGCGGCGATGCCATCCCTGATGACCTCAACCCACGAGCGCAAGGACTGAACCCATGATCCGACAAGCCAGCAAGCAGCTTTTCGCCGCGATCGCCGCATCCTCCCTGTTGTGGTCCTCGGTCGCCCAAGCCGATCAGATGGCCCAGGCTCGAGTCGATGTGAACCTTCGCGCCGGCCCCAATCGCGAATACCCGGTGGTGTCCGCGCTTCGCGCCGGCACTCAGTTCACGGTGCTCGGATGCCTCGGTGACTACAGCTGGTGTGACGTCCAGGCCCCGCCTTATCGGGGATGGGTGTACGCGGAAAACCTGTTGATCTTCCAGCCCAATGGTGATGCGGCGGCTTTGAATGTCGCCGGTGCGCTGGTGGGCATCGGTGTGACCACTTTCATCCTGAACAGTTACTGGCGGGATCACTACTACAACCGTCCCTGGTATGGGCAGTCGAATTACTGGAACAGCAGGCCGGTGCCTTATTACGGCCGTCCGGGCTACTACCCGCCACCAGCCTATCGTCCCCCACCGCCGCCAGCATACCGCCCACCACCGCCGGCTTATCGCCCGCCACCGCCACCGGCCTACAGGCCGCCGCCGCCCCATCAGGGCGGTGGGGGTTACAACCCGGGCGCGGGGTATCGCCCACCGCCACCACAGCATGGCGGCGGAGGCTTCAACCCTGGCAATGGATATCGTCCGCCGCCGCCCCCGCCACCGGGTGGCGGACAGGTCACCCGTCCGCCTGCGGGGGGCGGGGGCCATGGGGGTGGCCGTCCGCCCGGCCCGCCCCCGGGACCGCCGCAAGCACGCTGATCGCAGGGAGCCGCCGTGTCAGTGGATGAACTGCTTCGCGGTCATGATGACCGTGCGGCCCTGGTGCTGGGCGACACCGTGATCACCCGCCGCCAATTGCGACAGGCGTCGGAGCGCGCTGCACAAGGCTTGAGCGCGATGGGCATTCGCCGCGGCGATGCCCTCGCGGTCTGGCTGCCCAATGGCCCGGCCTGGATCCAGCTGCTCTGTGCGGCGGCACGCATCGGTGTGCTGATCGTCCCGATCAGCACACGCTACAAGCCGCCCGAGGTGCGCCACCTGCTCGAGGTGTCGGCAGCGAAGGCGATGGTCTGTCCGTCGAACTTTCTGAAGACCGACTACGCTGCCATCGCGCGCAGTCTGCAGGCCGATCTGCCTGGGCTTGAGAAGGTCATCGAGCTGCCTGACTGTGATGCCTTCATTGAATTCGAGTTCGCTGAGCCGCTCGGTGCAATGGCCTCGCCGCCCCAAGCCGACGATCTCCTGTGCTGCTTCAGCACCTCCGGCACGACCGGTTATCCCAAGCTGGCTGCACATGGCCACGCCAGTATCGTGCGGCATGCCCAGCATGTGGCGCTTGCACTGGATATCCGGGCCGGCGATGCCATGCTCTGTGCCCTGCCGTTCTTCGGCGTGTTCGGCTTCATGACCGCCTTGAGTGCATTGGCCGGTGGCGCGGCCTGCGTGATGCTGTCGGTGTTCGAAGCCGAGCAGGCAGCCCGAATGATCGAGCGGCATCGAATCACGCATGTGATCGGTGCTGACTCCATGTTCGATGCGATCTTGCGGGTCGAGGGCGTGAACTTCGATACCCTTCGTCGCGGTGTTCAGGCCGATTTCGTCGGACTTCAAGGACCGGTCACGCAGCGCGCCGATGAGCTGGGCATCCGGTTCACCGGCACCTATGGCTCATCCGAATGTTATTCCCTGATGGCCTTTCATCCCTGGGATTCGCCGGGGCAGGTGCGTGCCCGATCGGGCGGTATTCCGATTGATCCGCAGATCGAGATTCGCATCGTCGACCCCGAAACCGGGGATGTGCTCGAACCCTCTGCGCCGGGCGAGATCCAGATCCGAGGCCCGAATGTGATGCCTCGGTACATCAATAACCCCGAAGCCACGGCGAAGGCCTTCACCGATGAGGGTTGGTATCGGTCAGGCGACCTCGGTCTACTTGACGGCGCTGGGTTCGTCTATCTGGCGCGTCTGGGAGACAGCCTGCGCCTGCGCGGTTTTCTGGTGAACCCGGCCGAGATCGAGCACACGCTGATGCAGCATGCCGATGTGATCGGTGCCCAGGTCGTCGGCGTCAAGCGCCCGGGTGAAGGTGATGTGGCTGTGGCCTATGTGCTGACGCATGGCGACTCAGCGGTTGAGGAGACGCTCCTGGCCTATTGCCGCGAACACATGGCCGCCTACAAGGTTCCGGTTCGGATCTTCCGGATCGATGAATTCCCGGCGATCAACGGCCCGAATGGCAACAAGATTCAAAAGCGGGTCCTGCGGGAGATGGCGCGCGAGGCCCTTGATGCGCTTGTGCCGCAGACCCAGACCCACTGATTCCAGCCCACTCCCATCCTTGAACATGCCCTATTTTTCACGCTGCCTGCGGCTTGCGCTCGCGATCTTCTGCGCCACTCCCTGCGCGGTGCAGGCCGAGATCGAATTCGGTTCTCTGGAACTGATCTCATCCGATGCAGACACCAGCCCGGTGCCGCGGGGCCTCGTCCCCGGGGTGGTGCTGACCACCTACCAGGGCCGTTTCATCGGGCAGGGCACCTCGGCCTTTCCGATTCCTGGGGCGATCTACCTCGGGCAGGAGTTCATGTATCTCGGCGATCGCGCCCGCTACTACTTTCATCGCGACGACCGTCTGGCCCTGTTCGCCTATGGCCGTGTGCGCTTTGGCAATCTCGATCCTGAAAAAACCCCCGAACTCCAGGGAATGATCAAACGCAAGTGGGAATTCGAGGCGGGCGTGGGCGGCAATCTGATCACGCCCTTTGGCTTGTTCACCGCTCGCGTCGCCAGTGACGTGACTGGAACCAGCAAGGGCCAGGAGGTCCTGCTGTGGGTCGATTTCCCGCTGGTCCTAGACCGATTCCTGGTGATGCCCGGCGCAGGCGTGCTCTGGCGTTCTTCAAAACTCTCGAATTACTACTTCGGCGGCGTGTCGGCTGTTGAATCAACCCCGACCCGGCCGGTCTATGACACCGGTGCCACGCTGGCGAAATCGCTTAGCCTGATCACCACCTACCGGTTCAGCCGCAACTGGATCGGAACCCTCTCGCTTGCGTACGAACACTACGACCAGTCGATCGCCAACAGTCCGATCGTGCAGCACAAGGGCGAACTGTTCGGCCTTCTCGGGGTCGGGTATCAGTGGTGATTCATCACTCGGAGCAGCGGCTCTGACGCTGGCTTCAATTGCGCCCCTGCTACTGGTTGTCGCGCTGCTGGGTTCGGGTCGATTCAGCGCACTGACGGCGGGCCTATGCGGTCTGCTAGCAACCTTGCTTGTGGCGCTGGTCGGGGCTGCAATGCCGCTGCAGGATCTGCTTGTGCAGGCAGGCGCAGGGCTGTGGCTGGCCTGGCTGGTGATCTCGATCATTGTCTCGGGCATGTTCTTTCAGCGCTGCGTTCAGTTGCAGGCTCGCTCCGAGCCCGTGTCACTTGAGGCAGCGAGGCCCGCACGGCTGTGGGTGGTGTGTTTCCTGGTGGCGCCGTTTGCCGAGTCGGTGACGGGCTTTGGTGTGGGCTACATCGTTGCACTCGGTGCGCTGCGCCAGCTCGGCATCACGGGCATGCCGGCACTGTTACTGGGGCTCTTCAGCCAGTCGCTGGTGCCCTGGGGTGCCTTGGGCATCGGCACCACGGTCGGAGCGAGCCTGTCGGGCCTGTCGGTGAATGAACTCGGCCTTCGGTCGGCCATCCTGCAAGGGCCGATTCATCTGCTTTATCTGCTGATCTACTGGCGTCTGGCGGCCAGTGCGGGATGGGCCGTGCCGCTGGCTCAGAAGCTCGATGACCTGGCCTGGACGCTGCTGCTGATCGGACTGCTCGCGCTGGCCAATGCCGTCAGCGAGGTCGAGATCGCCGGTGCCGCGCCGACCGCCTTGCTGCTGGCAATCCGCTTCTGGCGCGATGAAAGACCGTCACGTGCGCGGGCGCTCGGCGTGTTGCGCGAGCAATTACCCTATGTCGTGCTGACCGTGGCCTTGTGTGCCACTCGCCTGATCGCGCCCCTGCGCGATGCATTGAAGTCGCTTTGGTTGATCAGGCCGTTCGAGTCTGCGCCTGCCTTTTCGCCCTTTTACGCGGCCGGATTCTGGTTGCTGCTGGTATCGGCATGGATGCTGTGGCGAGCCCGTGTCGTGCCTGGACCGGTCATCGGCCAGACCCTGCGGGGCGCCTGGCGAGCCTGCGGGGTCACGCTGGCATTCCTGGTGATGGCTCAGCTGTATGTGGGTGCCGGACTGGCCCGACAACTGGCCGATGCGCTCAGTGCGGTCGCAGGAACGGCTGCCGTCGCTGGCGTGCCGCTGTTTGCTGCTGTCGCCGGATTTCTCACCGGCAGTGGCGCCGCCTCCAATGCGATGCTGATGCCGATGGTCAATTCCCTGGCGAACAGCCTGCAACTGGACAACCCCTGGCTTGCCGCTGTGCAGAACGGGGTCTGTGCCAACCTGAGCATGCTCTCGCCCATCAGGGTGTCGATGGGTGCAGCCATCCTCGGTTTTGCGGCCTCCGAAGGCTTGATCTATCGAAAGGCCTGGCATCTGGCCCTGCCTGCGGTGACGGTGGGCCTGGGTGCGGTGGGTCTGTTGACCCTGCTGCGTTGATTGATTTTGTCTCGACCATCACATTGCATGCTGAAGGGCCGCTACACTCCTCGCCGCAAGTGCAGGACGGGGCCGCGCACAGTCGTAGGGGGCATTGATGAAAGGCATGGTTTTTACTGAGTTTCTGGAGCTGGTCGAACGCACCCGCTCGCCCGAGCTGGCGGATGCCCTGATCGATGAATCCAACCTGCCCTCGGGTGGGGTGTACACCTCGGTGGGTAACTATGATCACCGTGAGATGGTCACGCTGGTCGTGGCGCTGAGTCGTCACACCGGTCAATCGGTGACCGAGGTCCTGCACTGGTTCGGTCTGAATCTGTTCCAGAGTCTGGCGAGCGGGTTTCCCGAATTCTTTCGCGACAAGACCCATCCCTTCGATGTGCTGGTCGGCATCGAATCCGTCATTCACACCGAAGTGCGCAAGCTCTATCCGGATGCTGAATTGCCGTCGTTCGTGATTCGCCAGCCGAATGACCGCACGCTGGAGCTGGACTACCACTCGCCGCGCTGCATGGATGACCTGGCCCACGGACTGATCGATGGCTGCATTGCCCGGTTCGATCTGCCGGTGGCGCTGTCTCGCCGGCCGCTGGGTACGACACAGGCCGATGGCACCCGATTCACCCTGGTGCGGGCATGACCGATGAGGTCGAGCGGCTGAAGCGACGCGCCGAGCGCGAGCGCCAGGCGCGCAAGCAGGCCGAGGCCCTGCTCGAGACACGCAGCCGTGAGCTGTTCGCAGCCAATGAATCCCTCGCTCGTCTTGCGCAGATGCTCGAGCAGCAGGTTCAGGATCGCACCCGGGACCTCACCGCAGCCCTGGCTCGGGCTGAATCAGCGACCCAGGCCAAGGGTGCATTTCTTGCAACGATGAGCCATGAACTGCGAACGCCGATGAATGGCGTCCTGGGCATGGCGCAATTGCTGCGCGCCAGCCATTTGAATGGGTCGCAGCAGGCCTATGTCGATGCGATTGCCTCGAGTGGCGAACTGCTGCTGTCGCTGATCAATGATGTGCTCGACTTCTCGAAGATCGACGCGGGTCGGCTTGAACTCGAAGTGCTGCCCTTCGATCTGCGCGGCGCCATCGATTCGGTGGCTGACTTGCTGCGATTCAGGGCCACGGAGAAAGGCCTCGATCTGTTGGTCGAGGTCGCGCCGCAGGTGCCGACCCGTGTGCTGGGCGACGGCATGAGGCTTCGGCAGGTGCTGCTCAATCTGGTCTCGAATGCGATCAAGTTCACCGCGGCGGGTTGCGTGCGAATCGGACTGCACACGACCGCTTACCCCGAAGCTGGGCGATCAGGCCTGTGTCTGGCAGTGACCGATACCGGACTCGGCATCGCCGCCGATCGCCTTGACGCCATCTTCGAGCCCTTCGAGCAGAACAGCCCGAGCGTCGCACGGGAATACGGTGGCACCGGCCTCGGACTGGCGATCTCCCGCCGCATCGCCAAGCTGATGGGCGGCAGCCTCACGGTCGACAGTGAACTCGGTCAGGGCGCGAGCTTCAAGCTGCAGTGGACAGCCTTGCTGTCTGAGGAGGTGCCGGATGGGCCTCCCGCGAGCGCAATGACTGACCCGACCCTGGTATCGAATCTGCCAGCAGGGCTGCGTGTGCTGGTGGTCGAGGACAACCCGGTCAACCAGATGCTGCTGTGCGCGATGCTCGAGCGGCTGGGGTGTCAGCCTGACCTGGTGCACAACGGGCTGCAGGCGCTGGAGCACCTCAGGCACCATCCTTATGATGTCGTGATGATGGACCTTCGCATGCCTGAACTCGACGGTTTGAGTGCGACACGCCAGCTCAGGCAACTGCCTCTGACATCTCAACCGAAGGTGATTGCGGTCACCGCCAATGTCTTCGCCGAAGATCGACTGGCCTGCTTCAACGCGGGCATGGACGGTTTTCTGGCCAAGCCCTTCACGATTGAGACCTTGCGAGACACCATTCAGGGGCTGATCAGCACGCCGACGGGTTCGGTCGGCGGCTGAACAGCCCGGCCCGAGGGCTCAGAGTTTACTGAGATCCGGGTCCAGGACCTGCCCGGGATCGAGCTGCACACCGAAGCTGTTCAGGATCATCGACACCTGGGTGTACTGGGCGGCGGTGAAGACCACGTCCATGCATTGCTTGGTGTCGAAATGAGCGGTCAGTGCTGTCCAGCTCGAATCGCTCACGAAATGATCGCGATGCAGGTCGTCCGCCGCACGGATCAGCGCTGACTCGGCTGGCGTCCAGTTTGTTGCATCCGCTCCGGTCTTGATCGCCGCCACCTCGGCTTCAGTCAGACCGCACTTCAGCCCGATCTCCACATGCTGGGTCCATTCGTAGCCGGATTGGCACAGAAAGCCGATGCGCAGCACCACGATCTCGCGATCGCGTCTGGACAGGGTATTGCGCTTGCTCAAGACGTAGCTTGCCCAGCCCATGAATCCCGTCATGGCATCGGGATGGGTGAGCAGGGTGCGAAAGATGTTGAGCATGTTGTCGCGCTCGACCATCGGCGCGGCCAGCTGGGCCTGCTGGGGCGTCCATTGATCCTGCGGCACCATCGGGATGCGGGGGGCGTTGAGCCTCATGGCCGGGTCTCCTGTGTGTTGTTTTGATTCGGGGCGGGCGTCGATCCGCATTTTGCCCCCTTTGCAGCCCCCTCGAGGCACCCCTGTGATACGGTTTTCCGATTAAACGAAACAGGGAGACCCTCATGCAGTCCTGGCGCATTGGTGATGTCACCGTGACCAAGATCGTCGAGCTTGAATCGGTGGGTGGCTCGAAATTCATCCTGCCGCAGGCCACGCGTGAAGCCTGCATTGGCATCGAGTGGATGAAGCCGCATTTCATGGATGACGAGGGCCGCCTGAAGATGAGCGTGCATGCCCTTGTCATTCAGACTCCGAGCCGGCGCATCATCGTCGATACCTGTCTGGGCAATGACAAGACGAATCGATCGGTGCCGGGCTGGAACAATCTGCAAGGCCCGTTCCTGCGTGACCTGGCCGCAGCCGGCTTTGCCCGCGAGACGATCGACACGGTGATGTGCACCCACCTGCATGTCGACCATGTCGGCTGGAACACCATGCTGGTCAATGACCAGTGGGTGCCCACCTTTCCGAATGCGCGCTATCTCATGGCCAGAACCGAATTCGAATACTGGCAGGCCAAGCGCGACCAGGCCGATCAGGTGGCGATTTTCGACGACTCGGTCAAACCGGTCTTTGACGCGGGCCTGGTCGATCTGGTCGACACATCACATCAGATCTGCGACGAGGTGCGCCTGGTGCCCACCGTCGGCCACACACCGGGCCATTGCAGTGTCTCGATCACATCGAAGGGGCACTCGGCCCTGATCACAGGAGATTTCGTGCATCACCCCTGCCAGATGGCCTGGCCGGCCTGGGCCTCGAGCGCGGATTTCGATCAGGAACAATCGACGCGCACCCGCCGTGAGGTGTTCACGCGGCTGGCGGGCACGCCCACGCTGGTGATTGGCACCCACTTCGCCGGCGCGACCGCCGGACATGTCGTCCGGGATGGCGATGCCTTCCGGCTGGAGGTCTGAGATGGCTGCTCTTCATGCCAACGCCATGGTGTGTGCTGCCCAGCCCGAGGCGGTCGAGGCCGGGCTGGATATTCTCGCTTCCGGCGGCAACGTGGTCGATGCCGCAGTCGGCGCCGCGCTGGTTCAGACCGCGGTGGATCCTCAGATGTGCGGCATCGCCGGTTTCGGATCCATGCACATCCATCTGCCAGCCACCGGCGGCAAGCCCGCCGTGCATACCCTGATCGATTTCCATGGGCGCG
The DNA here is from genome assembly GCA_903923345.1 of uncultured Burkholderiales bacterium. GTDB lineage: Bacteria > Pseudomonadota > Gammaproteobacteria > Burkholderiales > Burkholderiaceae_E > UBA4615. Next base: position 9,943 of record CAIXXI010000489.1, read on the forward strand.
CACCACTGGCCACCCGTGAGGACATGTGGTCGTCGCTGATCGTTCGCGAATGCGATGACGGCTTCGGCTTCGTGCTCAAGGGGGAGGTCAACGAGATCGGCTATCAGTCGGCGACCACGCCGCTGTCGATCAAGGCCTTCGACGAAGCACTGCGCCGCTTCGGCACGCGCAGCCTGGCGCAGATGATCCAGCCCTCGTTGCCCTGGTGCGAAGACGGCTTCATGGTGCGCCCTCATGTGCATCAGTTCTGGATGAGTGCGGCGCAGGCTGGCCGGATCGAGCGCATCCGGGTGCTCAAGGACTATCCCGCCACCGCGAAGATCTACACCAAGGCGGATGGCTCGATCCATGGCGTGGGCGAGCGCCTTCGCAACCCGGACATGGGTCGCACCCTGCGCCGGATTGCCGAGCAGGGCGTGGAGGATTTCTTCGAGGGTGAGATCGCCCATCGCATCGACGCCGACATGCGAGCGCACGGTGGCCTCATCACGCTCGAGGACCTCAAGGCCTGCCGCACCGAGTCGAGCCAGCCGCTGTGGACCACCTATCGGGGCCATCGGGTGGCCACCAATCCGCCTCCGGGTGGCGGTCTGATGATCGCCATCATGCTCAATATCCTCGAGCATTTCGATCTGGCTGCGATGGGGCACAACTCGCCGCAATACATCGCCACGGTGAGTGAGGCGATGAAGATCGCCACCGTCGAGAAGGACGCCCGCATGGGCGATCCGCGTTTCGTGTCGATTCCGATGGACGAACTGCTTTCGCCGCAGTATTCGGCGCGCATGGCCGCGCGCATTCGCAGCGGCGAAAAGACGCCGGTGCCGCGCATGAACATCGGCAACGCAGAGAGTCGGGAAACCACGCACATCTGCGTTGCCGATGCCAGCGGTGCGTGTGTGTCGCTGACCCATTCGCTCGGTTCGAGCAATGGCGTGGTCACCGATGGTCTGGGCTTCATGTACAACAATGCGATGATGGTCTTCGACCCGCGGCCGGGGCGCGCCGGCTCGCTGGCACCCGGCAAGGCGCGTTTTACCGCCTTGTCACCCACCATCGTGTTCAAGGACGACAAGCCCTTTTTCATCGTCGGCTCACCAGGCGGCACGACCATCACCATGGGCAATCTGCAGGCCATCCTCAATGCGGTCGACTTCGGCATGACCGCGCTCGAAGCGGTTCACGCTCCACGCTTTTGCGCGACCTCCAGCACCATCGAGCTGACCAACCGCATTCGTCATTCGACGCAGCGGGCACTTGAATCGCAGGGCTATCCGGTGATGCGCCATGCGCAGAGCTACATGTTCCCGCTCGTGCATGCCATCCGGATCGTCGATGGGCGCCTCGATGGCGGCGCCGATCCGGCCGGCGACGGCATGGCCGCATCGATCTGATTGCACACCCTCAAACTCCGAAGGCAAGCGAATCTCATGGCTTCAATCCGACACCAGGGTTTTTCTCCCGAGCGCCTGCACCGAATCGACCGGTTTCTGGCCGAGCGATATGTTGATGCGGGTCGTATCCCATGCGCCCAGGTTCAGATCCTGCGTCGAGGCGAGCTCGTGCACGAAACCGTCCTCGGGCAGGCTGACCGGGAGCGCGGCGTCGCCCTGACCCGCGATGCGGTCTATCGCATCTACTCGATGACCAAGCCGATCACCAGCATCGCCTTCATGATGCTGGTCGAAGAGGGGTTGGTCGCACTCGATGATCCGGTGACCCGCTTCATTCCCGAGTGGAAGGACATCGGCGTGTATGCGGCCGGGATCGGCCCGTTTGTTACCACGCCGCCCTCACGCCCGATGCTGATGGTCGATCTGTTGCGCCACACCTCCGGCCTGACCTATGGCTTTCAGATGCGAACCAATGTCGATGCGGCCTATCGCAAGCTGAAGGTCGCTGACCGTGATCGATCACTGACCGTGGCGCAGTTCGTCGATGAACTGTCGCGCCTGCCGCTGGAATTCTCGCCCGGAGATGCCTGGAACTACTCGATCTCGACCGATGTGCTCGGAGTGCTGATCGAGCGCATTGCAGGCATGCCGTTTCAGGACTTTCTGAAGGCCCGTATCTTTGATCCGCTGGGCATGAACGAGACCCGCTTCATCGTGGGCGAGGACCAGCGCGCACGCTTTGCCGCCTGCTATCTGCCCACGCCGGAAGGCGGCTTGAAGCTGCTCGATGATCCTCAGACAAGCCCGTTCCTGCAGGCGCCGACTTTCCATTCCGGCGGTGGCGGCCTGGTGTCGACTGCCGACGATTACATGCGGTTTTGCAGGGTGCTGCTTGGGCATGGCGAGTTCAACGGTCACCGACTGGTGTCGCCTGCCACCTTGCGACTAATGACCGCGAACCATCTGCCCGGTGGCAAGGACCTGACTGCGCTGTCGCGCTCGCTGTTTTCGGAGTCAACGAACGCCGGGGTCGGCTTCGGTCTGGGCTTTGCAACCGTCTTCGATCCGGTCGCGGCACTGATGCCATCGAGCCCGGGCGAGTACTACTGGGGCGGTGCTGCCTCGACGGCATTCTGGATCGATCCGGTCGAGGACATCGCCGTCGTGTTCATGACGCAGTTGCTGGGCTCCAGCACCTACCCGATCCGGCGCGAGCTGCGCACGCTGGTCTACTCGGCGCTCATCGAGCCGAATGCGCCACGCTATTGAGTCGTTCGCATCTGACAGCGCCGTTCAATTTCAACACTGACACACAAGGAGACACACCATGGGACTCGACCGAGATGCAGTGGGGCGCAGTGCCGGCCCGTTTGAAGTGAGCTGGGATTCACGGGATGCAATGCTCTATGCGCTGGGCGTTGGGGCAGGGCAGGCCGATCCGTTCAAGGAACTGAATCTGACCACCGAAAATTCGGCCGGTCATGAACTCACGATGCTGCCGGTGTATGCCGTGGTCCTGACGCAGCGGGTGTCAGCGCGGCCTGACCTGGGTGCAATCGACCGGACCAAACTCGTGCATGCCGAGCAGGGCTTTACCCTGCACAAGCCCCTGCCGCTGCAGGGCACGGTTCGGGTCACCGGCAAGATCACCGGGATCTTTGACAAGGGATCGGGTGCGCTGGTGACCTCCACCGCCGATGTCCTTGATGCCGCATCCGGTGAACTGCTGGTCGAGACCCACTCTGCGGTGTTCATCCGCGGCGAAGGCGGATGGGGCGGCGACAAGGGTCCGGCAGGGCCGGCACCTGTGCCCACGCGCGCGCCGGATGTTCAGGTGGTCTGCCCGACCCGAGCCGATCAGGCCTTGCTGTATCGCCTCAGCGGTGATCGCAACCCCCTTCACAGCGACCCGGAATTCGCCCGGCGTGGCGGCTTCGACAAGCCGATCCTGCACGGCATGTGCACCTATGGGATCACCAGCCGTCTGTTGATCCAGGCGCTGTGCGACGGGGATCCTCGCAGGGTCAAGGGCATGTCGGCACGCTTCACCAAACCGGTCATGCCGGGTGACGAGCTCACCGTGCAGGCCTGGAAAGAGGGCGGCGCCATTCGCTTTCGCACCCTGGGTGCAGGCGGCGCGCCGGTGCTCGATTTCGGCAGCCTCGTGCTGTCGAACTGATTGCGGAGCCTGCCATGTTGAAGACCCGATTCACCGAGATGTTTGGCGTCGAACATCCGATCGTGCAAGGCGGCATGCAGTGGGTGGGCCGAGCCGAGCTGGTGGCCGCCGTGGCCAATGCCGGCGCGCTCGGATTCATCACTGCGCTGACCCAGCCGACGCCCGAGGACCTTCGCCGTGAGATTGCGCGGTGTCGCGAGATGACCGACAAGCCCTTTGGCGTGAACCTGACCATCCTGCCGACGCTCACACCACCGCCGTATGCCGAGTATCGGGACGCGATCGTGCAGTCGGGCGTGCGAATCGTTGAAACCGCCGGCAACAACCCCCAGGAACACATCACCGAGCTCAAGAAGCACGGGGTGAAGGTGATCCACAAATGCACGGCGGTGCGCCATGCCCTGAAGGCCGAGCGGATCGGTGCCGATGCGATCTCGATCGATGGCTTCGAATGCGCGGGCCATCCAGGCGAGGATGACACCCCGGGTCTGGTGCTGATCCCGGTGGCAGCCGACCAGGTGAAGATTCCGATGATCGCTTCAGGCGGCTTTGGCGATGCGCGCGGTCTGGTGGCCGCGCTGGCCCTCGGTGCCGAGGGCATCAACATGGGCACCCGCTTCATGTGCACGGTGGAAAGCCCGATTCACCCGCGCATCAAGCAGCAGATCGTCGAAAACGACGAGCGTGCCACCGAGCT
>CAIXXI010000490.1 GCA_903923345.1 uncultured Burkholderiales bacterium
CGCAGCATCCGGCAAGCCTCGCCCCAGGGCGATCACCTTGAAGAGCTCGCCCATCTCGGCTTCGGACAGCAGGGTCTGCACCGCACCCAGCTGGCGCACACCACCGACCGTTCGGGCCATCTCCTCGGCCCGCGGCGTCAGCGATTCCAGCAGGCCACAATTGATCAGAAAACGCGCCTGCGAGGTATAGCCCAGCAGATCAAGCCCGGCCGTTGCGCCTGCCTGCGCGATGGCGGTGAAATCGACATGGGCGGTCACATCCTGCAAGCCGGGATCGGCCAGCACATCCGGGTGGGCGCGATGGCGGCGATGCGCCATGAGCGTGCCCTGCGAACGCTGCGGATGGTAGTACTCGCGCGCCGGGAACCCGTAATCGAGCAACAGCAGCGCGCCACGCTCCAGCACCTCGCCCACGGTGCGAACCCAGGCCTGCGCCTGCAGGCCGATCTCGGAGCGATACGGCGCACAGCCTTCGAAAAACGGCTTCAGCGCAGACACCGCCTGCTCAAGCTCGGTGCTGGCCTCGCCCGTCTGCAGCGCAAAGCCGCCTGTCGCATCCAGACCCACGCCCACTTCATGCACGGATGGGCCATCACACTCGAACACGCGAACCGGCATCGCATCGAGCAGTTCATTGCCCAGCACCACGCCATCGATGCGCTCCGGCAGGCGATCGAGCCAGTGCACACTGGCCGCCCATTCAAGGGGCAGTCGGGCCAGCGTCTCGCGCTGGCGTTCACGCAGCGACGCTGAGACCTCCACGATGCAGTAACTGCGCGCGGGCGTGCCCAAGGTGTGCAGGGCTTCGATGAGCCCCGCCGCCAGCGCGCCCGATCCGGCGCCAAATTCCACCACCACCGGCTCGGTGTGGGCAAACCACTGCGACACTTGACGCGCCAGGCAGGCGGCAAACAGCGGCGTGAGTTCGGGGGCGGTCGTGAAATCGCCCTCGGCGCCAAACTTGCGCAGCGGCCCGCTGTAATAGCCCAGCCCGGGCTCATACAGGGCCCGCTGCATCCAGTGCTCAAAGGGAATCCAACCACCGGATGCCTGAATCTGCGCGATCAATCGGGCGGTGAGCGCCTCAGTCACGGCGTGTGCAGCCGGATCGAGCGGTTCGGCATTCAGCTGCAGGGCATTCGATTCGCGAGGCATGAGCCATTGTGCCGCAAGGCGCGCCACGCTCGGGCGCATGCGGCCGCTCCCACCCAAGGCGCGGGTGTTCTGAAAGCACGCAGCATCGGCAGGTACACTTCGTCGCCATGAATCCTCCTGCAGCCTCTGACGCTTTCGCAGTCGCCAACGCCCCGGGTGTCGCGCTCGTCACCGGTGCCGCCCGCCGGCTCGGACGCGAGATCGCGCTCACGCTGGCCCGCGCCGGCTGGGACATCGCAGTGCACTACAGCAGCTCGCGCGACGAAGCGGTTCAAACCGTTGCCGACATCGAAGCCCTCGGACGCCGGGCAGTCGCCCTGCATGCGCGCCTGGAGCATGAGGCAGAGGTGCTGGCCCTGCTGCCCGCCGCCACACAGGCTCTCGGCCCGGTGCACTGCCTGGTCAACAATGCCTCGCGCTTCGTCTTTGATGCGGCCAGCGATCTGAGCTTCGAGAGCTTCACGCAGCACCTGCTGCCCAATCTGGCAGCACCCGTGGTCCTGTCCCGTGAGCTGCACCGCCTGCTGCCGGGTGAGACCAGCGAAGGCGTGGTGATCAACCTGCTCGACCAGAAACTCTATGGCCTGAACCCCGACTTCCTGTCCTACAGCCTGTCCAAGGCAGGGCTGGCGGCCGCCAACACCATGCTGGCTCAGGCACTCGCGCCCAGAGTGCGGGTGGTCGGTATTGCGCCCGGCCTCACCCTGCCCAGCTACCTGCAGGACGACGCGGCCTTCGCGCATGCCCATCGCACTCACGCTCCGCTGGGACGCTCCAGCACGGCCGAAGACATTGCGGCGGCAGTCGCATTCGCGGTGGCCACCCGCTCGATGACCGGCTCGGTGATCATCGTGGACGGCGGCCAGCATATCCGGCCGCTGCCGCGCGATGTCAGCCTCATGGACACGCCGCTCTGATGAACCCGCATGCATCCGACGCCTCGATGGCAACAGGCACGCAGCAGGTCTTCATCGAAGGCCTGAGCATCGAAGCGCGCATTGGCGTTTTCGAGCACGAAAAGGAAGGCACCCAGCCACTGGCCATCGACCTCGAACTGCAGGTTGATGCCGCGCGTTTTCAGCCGGCACACGACCGGCTCGACGAAGTCTTCGACTATCAGGGTGCGCGTGCAGCCGTGTTGGAGGTCGCCGCAGCCGGCCATATCCACCTGCTCGAGACCTTCGCCGATCGGGTGCTCACACGCCTGCTCGCCATGCCCGATGTCCAGTCGGCGCACATCCGCATTCGCAAGTTCACCGCC
>CAIXXI010000491.1 GCA_903923345.1 uncultured Burkholderiales bacterium
GACTCCCGGCTCACGCCCTGCGCATTGAGCTCGACCAGACACAAGGAGATGCCGCTGGCGTCCTGACCCGGCGAGGTGCGCACCGCCACCACCGCGAAATCGGCGATGCTGCCATCGGCCACGGCGGTTTTGCTGCCTGACAGGCGCACCGCGGGACCCTTGCCTTGAGCCTTGAGTTGAATCGACTGAGGCGTCAGCGGGCCGCTGCATTCGGCATAGGCAAAGGTTCCGATCGCTTTGCCGCTGGCCAACTGCGGCAGCCAGCGGGCTTGCTGCTCGGGTGAGCCTGCGGTCAGCAGGAATTCGGTGGCCAGGAATACTGAAGATGAAAAGGGCACCGCAGCCACGGAGCGCCCGAGTTCCTCGGCAATCACGCACAAGTCCAGATGACTCAGTCCGAGTCCACCGTGAGACTCGGGAATGACAACGCCTAGAAAGCCCATGTCAGCAATGCCCTGCCAGAGCTTTGCATCGTGGGTCAGGCCACCCTCGAGCACGGCCCTCACCGCCGTGGTCGGGCACTCGGCCTCGAGGAAACGTCGGGCCTGGGCGGCCAGCGCTTTCTGGTCTTCTGAAAAATCGAAATTCATGTCGGGTATCCGATTAGGTCGGTTCCATCGCCCGATGAAGATGCGCAAGCTCGCGCGCAGATGCGCGCCCACCCCATCGGCCCTGCCGAAGGGATGCTAACAGTCGTCGGGGATGGGGAATTCCGGTTTGCGGAATCGCCGTGCTGCCCGGGGTGGGCGCAGGCCTTTGAGCCAGCCGCTGGCCTGTGCGAAGGGGTATCGACAGGCCAGCGGGATTCAGCAGACGATCAGTGCTTGCGCGCGCGGCTGGTCGCGAGCACGCCAAGCAGCCCGAGAGCGAGCAATCCGGTGGTGGCCGGCGTGGGCACCTTGTAGGCGTAGAGCAATCCGGGCAGCAGGGAATATTCTGCGGTCAGGGTCGTCGATGCGCTATTGGACGTGAAGAAGCAGTTGGTCTTGGTGTCCAAAGGGCACTGGATGCTCGTCCTGTATGGATCCGCGTCAGAAAACCGGAAATACACGTCGAACTGCTGGCCGTTTGCGTTCTGAGTCACGCTGTAGTCGTTGTCCGTGCCAGCCAGCATCACGAAACTGCCATCGGCCAGTTGCGGGCCGAATGCCAGACCCTCCCACTTCTCTGCCACCTTGTTGCCGAATGCTGCGAGCGTGTTGGCGCCCAGATCGATGAACGGGGTGCTGACCTTGCTGACAGTGACCACGCCCGCAGGCAGCGTGCCGCCTGTGACCGTGATGCTGCTGACATCGGTCGCGCCCGTCAGACTGATTTCGAAGACTTTCTTGTTCTGGGTTGCAAAGTCGGCCCCCACACCCACCCCACGGTTGTTGCGCTCCAGAACCAAAAATTTGTCGTCGCTCAGGGCCACCAGCGCCGAGATACCGCGGCCCTGGGATGAGCCTTCCATTTTGTAGAGGTATTGAGCAACCGCCCGTCCGGTCTCGGTGTCGAACTTCACGATCCGGTTGTAGGTGCCGTCGCCGCCGCCTTCGTTCAGCATGGCGCTTTGCAGCATTGCGTAAGCGTACTTGCCGTCCGGGCTGATGGCCAAGCCTTCGAATCCGCGGTTGGTCCGCTTGCCGGCGTCGTTGCCGGTGTCGCCTGCGAAGTTGGCGGTGCCGCTGGTGGCGTTTCGCGGAATCAGGTTGTCCGGGGTCACAAAGACCTTGGTCAGCTGGCCGCTCCGGTTGAATTCATAGACCGACGGGCCGTACTCGTCCGAGACGATGAGATTGCCATTACGAGGATTGACGACAATGCCTTCCGGGTCGAATGCCAGGCCAAGCTGGGCGGTTGACCCCGAACTCGGTGCCAGTCCAGGTGCGATGCCATTGAGGCTGCCTGCGGCGATCAGCGATCCGTTGCTCTGAAACTTGATGGTTTCCTGAATCTGGAAGTTGCTGATCGCGCCGGACGACGGATTGATGTCGACCGTGAAACGCTGCACTCGGGTGTCGTAGGCCAGGGTGCCGCCACCCGGGCCCCTGTCGGACAGACCGAACCAGGACCGGGTGTTCGAGTCGTAGTAGAGGTCAGAGAAGAAACCGACCCGTCCGACATTGGCGCCCGCGCCAAAGGAGTCGACGGTGTCGGCGGGGATGGCGATGCCATTGACGAACGAGGCAGCGGCCTGAACCGACAGCGATGCGCTGGCGAGGGCCAGCGCGACGAGGCTGCGTTTGAACATGGTGTCTCTCCGGGCTCTGTAAGCGGGGATTCTGTAGGGAGCCCGGAGCAAAGCAGTTTGTATTCCCATTCAGGAAAGACCAGGGAAATCAAGGCAGCACATCACGTCATCGTCGGGTCGGATCCTTCATTGTAAGAAAATCCGACCCTTTTGTTGTCATCTTCCCGTCAATTTTCTTTAACTTCTTTGAAATACGCTTATCGGGATCCCTGTCGGATGGTCCCGAAGACCTCTTTGTACTGGCTTGGCTGCGACCGCCAGTAGGGGCGCGGAACCGACACATGGGCGCCCAGCGCCGCGGCTGCATGCCAGGGCCAGCGCGGATTCCACAGCATCCCCCGGGCCAGCGCGATTATGTCGGCCTGTCCGTCGACGAGGATCTGTTCTGCGTGAGCCGGCTCGGTGATCAGGCCGACTGCCATCACCGGCATGTCGAGCTCGGCCCGCAGTCGGGCTGCAAACGGCACCTGGTAGCCCGGCGCCAGCGGGATCTTCTGCTGGGGCGAAACGCCGCCCGAAGAGGCGTCGATCCAGTCGCAGCCGCGCTGCTGCAGGGCTTTGCCGAAGGCCACGGTTTGTTCGATATCCCAACCCCCGTCAACCCAGTCAGACGACGACACCCTGACCCCGAGCGGCTTGTTCTCGGGCCACTCAGCGCGCATCGCTTCGAACACCGCCAGCGGGAAGCGCAGCCGGTTCTCCAGGCTGCCACCCCACTGATCGGTGCGCTGATTGGCGATCGGCGAAAGAAACTCGTGCATCAGGTAGCCGTGAGCGCAGTGCAATTCCAGCGCATCGATGCCGGCCCGATGGGCTCGGCGGGTGCTGTCGGCAAAGCGCTGGCGCAGGGCTGCCAGGCCGGCTTCATCGAATGCCAGCGGTGCCGCTTCCGTGGCCAGATGCGGGATGGCGGAGGGCGCCACGGTCTGCCAGCCTCCTTCCGAGACGGGGATCAGCTGACCGCCCTCCCAGGGACGCTGGCTCGACGCCTTGCGGCCTGCATGGCCCAGCTGCAGCGCAATCGGCATCGAGGACATCGGGCGAATCGCCTCGATGACCCGATGCATCGCCGCCTCGGTGTCGTCATCCCACAGGCCCACGCAGCCGGCTGTGATGCGACCGATCGGTTCGACTGCAGTGGCTTCGATGATCAGCATGCCGGCACCGGACATCGCCAGTTGTCCGAGATGGGCCAGATGCCAGTCGGTCATGCGACCCTCGACGGCCGAGTACTGACACATGGGTGCAATCACAATCCGGTTAGGCAGTGTGATGCCCCGCATCTTGATTTCGCGGAACAGTTGGGGGGACGTCGGCTGGGTCATGGTGGCCATTGATTAGGGTCTACGGGCTGTGGGCTGAAGGGCTTGAATTCAAGCCTGCGCATCCACAGTTCAGAAGGGAATCCATTGTAGGGTCTGCTGGCCAAGGCAGACCCGGCGCTTATCTCACTTTTACAGGCTGGACCATGCGACTTGACAAGCTCACCACCCAGTTTCAACAGGCCTTGGCCGATGCACAAAGCCAGGCGCTCGCCAATGACCACCAATATGTCGAACCGGTTCACCTGCTGGCGGCCATCGTCGCCCAGCCGGATGGATCCGGTCGTGCGCTGCTCGAGCGCGCTGGCGTTCGACTGCCTGCACTCAAGGCGGCCATCGATGCCGGCATCAAGCGTATCGCCCAGGTGTCCGGCACCGGCGGAGACCTGCAGTTCGGCCGCGAAACGATTTCCCTGCTGAACCTGGCTGAGAAAGAAGCGACCCGCCGGGGTGATCAGTACATCGCCACCGAAATGTTCCTGCTGGCCCTGGCAGACGACAAGGGCGAGGGCGGACGCATCGCTCGCGAAGGCGGTCTGGACCGCAAGGCGCTTGCGAGCGCGGTCGAGGCGGTGCGCGGCGGCCAGAGTGTGGGCAGCGCCGAGGCCGAGGGCCAGCGCGAGTCGCTCAAGAAGTACACCATCGATCTGACCGAACGTGCCCGTGCCGGAAAGCTCGACCCTGTGATCGGACGTGACGACGAAATCCGTCGAACCATCCAGATCCTGCAGCGCCGTACCAAGAACAATCCGGTGCTGATCGGTGAGCCGGGTGTGGGCAAGACTGCAATCGTCGAGGGCCTGGCCCAGCGGATCGTCAATGGCGAAGTGCCCGATACCCTCAAGGACAAGCGGGTTCTCTCCCTGGACATGGCCGCCCTGCTCGCCGGTGCGAAATTCCGGGGTGAGTTCGAGGAACGCCTGAAAGCGGTGCTCAAGGAGATTGCCGCCGACGAAGGCCAGACCATCGTCTTCATCGACGAACTGCACACCATGGTCGGTGCCGGCAAGGCCGAAGGTGCAATGGATGCGGGCAACATGCTCAAGCCGGCGCTGGCGCGCGGCGAGCTGCATTGCGTCGGTGCCACCACACTTGACGAGTACCGGAAGTACATCGAAAAGGACGCGGCCCTCGAGCGGCGCTTCCAGAAAGTGCTGGTGGGCGAGCCCAGTGTCGAAGCGACCATTGCCATCTTGCGCGGCTTGCAGGA
>CAIXXI010000492.1 GCA_903923345.1 uncultured Burkholderiales bacterium
CCAAGGGCACCCGCTTGTTTCACGAAGGCGAATGGGTCTATTTCGACAAGCTCGCCTGCCGCACGAAGTTCAACATCGCACCCGCCCGCTACCTGCCGCCCAAGGCGCAGTAAACCCGACGCAAGGAGATCGAGATGTCAGAACTGATGGATGCACTCAAGCCCTACATCGGGCAGCGATCCGGCATCGAAGTGGCCTGCGACACCGTCGAGACCGGTGCAGTGCGCCGCTATGCCCAGGCGATCATGGACGAGGATCCGATCTACGGGCAGGCCTGCGACCACAACGCGGTCTACGGCGGCCCGGTTGCGCCTCCGCTGCTGCCCACGCATCTGTTCAGGCGCCCTCTGGGCACCGAAGACCCGATTCAGGCCAATGCCCACAACCCGGATTTCGATGGCTTTGTCGCCGCCCCGACCTCCTCCAACGGACTTCCCGAGCTGCTGCCCCTGCGCGGCTATGCGCTGCTCAATGGCGGATCCGACATCGAGTTTTTCCGCTATGCGCTGCACGGCGAGACGGTCACCGTGCAATCGACTTATGCCGACATCCAGGAAAAGCAAACCAGCAAAGGACCGATCGTGCTGGTGATGATCGAGTCCGAATATCGAACCGGTTCGGGCGATTTGCTGATGAAAACCACCCGAACTGCTATCCGGAGGAAATGACCATGGCCATTGGACCGGAATTGTTCTTTGAAGACGTCGAGATCGGCATGAGCATCCCGACCATCGAGAAAGGGCCGATGACCACGGCCCACCTCATGCGCTGGTCGGCTGCCATGGAGAACTGGCACAAGATCCACTACGACAAACCCTTTGCCATCGAGCACGACAAACTGCCCGGTCTGCTCATCAACGGATCACTCAAGCAGCAGTTCATGATGCAGATCCTCAAGGACTGGGTCGGCCCTGGAGGCTGGGTCTGGAAGGTGAGCTTCCAGTTTCGCGCCATGAATGTGGTCGGCGAGACCATCCGCGTCTGGGGTCAGGTCACCGACGTTCGCCGCACCGAAGCGTTTGGTCTGGTCGATCTGGAGCTCGGCATCCTGAACGACGACGGCAAGGAATCCACACCGGGCAGTGGCACGGTGGCCCTGCCCTACCGGGGCGGCAAGCCCCTGCCTTATCCGTTTGTTCCGCCTGCGGCCTGAGATCGTCGGAGCGCATGATGGATGCCGCCAACGAGAACACCGCCCCTTTGCAGGGATTGAAGGTCGTCGAGATCGGCGTGGCAATGGCCGGTCCGTTTTGCGCGATGATTCTGGGCGACTACGGTGCCGACGTCATCAAGCTCGAGCGCACCGGCGTGGGCGATGACAGTCGAAGCTGGTCGCCCTATTTTCACGACTCACTGAGCTATTACTACGCTGCGGCCAACCGCAACAAGCGCAGTGTCGCGATCGACCTGAAGACACCGCAGGGTGCAGCCATCGCACGCCGACTGTGTGAGCAGGCCGACGTCGTGGTCAGCAACTATCGCCTCGGCGCTCTGGATCGAGCCGGGCTCGATTACGAAAGCCTCTCGAAGGTCAATCCGCGACTCATCTATTGCGCGATCAGCGGCTTTGGCGCGATCGGCCCTCTGGCCGCCGAGCCCGCCAATGACCTTTTCATGCAAGCCTACTCCGGCGGCATGAGCATCACCGGCGAGCCCGGTGGCGGGCCGGTCAAGATGGGCATGTCGGTTGCTGATGTCGGGGCCGGCATGTTCGCCACCATAGGTGTGCTGATGGCCTTGCAGGTGCGTCATCTCACCGGCCGCGGGCAACGCGTCGATGCCTCGCTGCTCGAAGGCCAGATGGCCATGCTCACCCAGTTCTTCACCCGTTATTTTTCCAACGGTGAAGTCCCCGGCCCCAGTGGCAGTGGCGCGCTCACCAGCCCCACCTATCGCGCGTTTCAGGGCAGCGACGACTGGATCGTGATTTCGGCCTTTAATCAGCGCATGTGGCGAGGTCTGTGCGCAGCTCTTGAAAAGCCCGAATGGACCGATGACCCGCGCTTCATCGACCCGGCCCTTCGGGCCGACAACCGGGTGCTGCTCAGTGGCCTGATTGCAGACGTGATGAAAAGCCGTCCGACCGACCAATGGGAGTCCATCCTCAAGGCCCATGATGTGCCTTGCTCACCGGTCAACACCATCGACAAGGTGGTGGTGCAGCCTCAAGTGCTGGCCGCGCAGATGATTCAACACGTCGAGTTATCGGGCCTCGGCATGATGTCGATGCCGGGTCTGCCGATCAAGTTCAGTGACACGCCCGGCTCCATCCGGCTTGCGCCACCGCGCCTGGGCGAACACACCCGTATCGTGCTGCAGCAAGCCGGATACAGCGCAGACGCGATCGAGCAGATGGCATCAACCGGAGCGATCGAGTTTGATCACGGCTGGGCCTCGGCAATAAGCCCCACTCCTGCAACCCAGCCACAAACAGGCACGCCATGACACAGCACACCCTGCGCCCCTCACGTCGCCGCATCACTGTTGGCCTGGCTTCGAGCCTGGCGGTGGCCTTGGCGCCCAACGGCGCGCGCGCCCAGGCCTTTCCAAGCAAACCGATTCGCATCATCGTGCCGTACGCGGCGGGTGGCACCTCAGACATACTCGCCCGCACGCTGGGCGCCCGTATCGAGGAATCCATCGGGACGCGAATCCTGGTCGAGAACAAGCCGGGTGCAAACAGCGTGCTGGGTGGTGATCTGGTCGCCAAATCGCCCGCCGACGGATACACGCTGCTGCTGACGGATGTGGGCAGTCTGGCCAGTGCCCCGTCAGTTGCGCAGAACATTCCCTTCGATCCGATCCGCGACTTTGCTCCCGTGACGATGATTGCCTGGTCACCGCATCTGGTGGTGGTGTCACCCCGGGTGAGTGCACGCAATCTGGCCGAGTTCGTGAGCCAGGCAAAAGCCAAACCCGGCGCGATGAACTGCACGACGGTCGGTGCAGGCAGCGCACCGCATCTCGCGGGCGCCCTATTTGCCCGTCGTGCCGGCATCGACTGGGCCTATGTGCCCTACAAGGGCGGCGCTCAGGCCCTGAATGACCTGGCCGCCGGGCAAGCCGATGTGACCTTCAACGGGATGCTGGCAACCTTGCCCTATGTGCAATCCGGCAAGCTGCGCGCACTGGCGATTTCAAGCGACAAGCGCTGGCCGACGCTGCCCGACCTGCCCACGGTGGCCGAGCAGGGCTTTCCCGGTTTCATGACCGGCTCCTGGCAAGGACTCCTGGCACCCGCTGGAACGCCCCCCGCCGTCGTGAGTCGGCTGCAGGCCGAGTTCGCCAAAGCCTTGTCCACGCCCGAAGTGGCGCAACGCATGACCGCACAGGGCGCCGAGCCACGGCCAGGCAGCCCGGCTGAGTTTGCTGAATTCCTGCGCAGTGAAACCGCGAAATGGGCTCAACTGGTGAAG
>CAIXXI010000493.1 GCA_903923345.1 uncultured Burkholderiales bacterium
ACATCTATGAGCGGAACATCGAGACGCTGAGGCGCCTGGGGCACGAAGGCTGGGCACGGCTCTGGGCCGGCTCGGCCCAATAGCGACCAGGGCGGGCACCGTTTTGAAAATGTAAGTGCACGCACTCAGCCAAAGGCACTAGATATAAGGTGCGTAGACACATTGGCCGTACAGATCCAAAATGGATCTGATTGGATCCGCTTCGGATCTTCGGTTTCAGCAGGCTCGCCACAGGCCGAACTGATGGCCATGCTGGAGTGGGCGTCGCAACTTGCACCCTCGCCGGCGGTCGGGTCCGAACCCGCTCTGAACCGTCTGCCGCCTGCGCCCAGTCAGCGGCCGCGGTTGACCGCGGATGAAGTCTACGAGCGGGCGCTCAAGCGGTTTCCAAATGGCACGGACAGTTCCGCGGACATCATTCGTGAGATGCGCGATACCCGATACGGTGACGGCTCGTGAGCCCGAACAGCTTGTTCGTCGCGGAGCCGCCGCATGATTTCAGCCAAAGCAGCGCTCGCCGCGCTGAGTGACTTCGCAGACATGCAGATCGAATCATTGCCAGTGCCCCCGACCGAGGCCTTTATCCTGGCGCACCGCTACGACCTGTCGGGCTACGACGCGGCCTATCTGTGGCTCGCCAGCCACCTGCAGGCGCCCCTGGTCACCTTCGACGCCAGGCTCGGTGCAGCCGCCCTGAAACACCTCGCCAGCGAAGACCCGCCCCAGCCCGGGTGAGATCGGTATCATCGGGCACAACACGCACTGACACAGCCACGCGTCGCCTGGGGTCGGCCCCGACACACAGGCTGATGCGACGACGGAGACACGTTCCATGACCACCATCAACCGTGCCTCGGCAATTGCCGAGCTCACGGCGCCGGGTCAACCCTACGCGCTGCAGACCCAATCCATTGAGGGTCGGGCCCTCAGAGTTTTCGTCAATGCGCCAAGCTCGCTGCGTGCGCTGTTTGAACAGGCCGTCAGCGACAAGACCTTTCTGATCTACGACAACGAGCGCCTGTCATTTGCCCAGACCCAGGCGCTGGCGGCGCGGATCGCTCATGGCCTGGTGCATGACTTCAAGGTACAGCACGGCGATCGCATCGCCATCTCCATGCGCAATTACCCCGAGTGGGTGCTGGCCTTCATGGCGATCACCTCGGT
Source organism: uncultured Burkholderiales bacterium (assembly GCA_903923345.1). Taxonomy (GTDB): domain Bacteria; phylum Pseudomonadota; class Gammaproteobacteria; order Burkholderiales; family Burkholderiaceae_E; genus UBA4615. The sequence continues at coordinate 1,165 of CAIXXI010000493.1, forward strand.
GGGCGGCATTGCGGTAGCAATGAATGCGCTGTGGCAGCCTGAAGAACTGGCCTATGGGCTCAATGACTCAGGCGCCAAGGTGCTGTTCGCAGACTCGGAGCGCATTGACCGCCTGCAGCGCTGCGCGCAGCGCCCCGCCGTACAGGTGATTGCCGTGCGCACTGCAGATGTGCCCGCAGGCATGACAAGCCTGTCCGATCTGCTTGCGCGAGCAGGCGACGTCCCCATGCCCGCAGCCGAGATCAGGCCAGATGACTCCGCTACGGTCTTCTATACATCGGGCTCCACCGGCCATCCCAAGGGGGTGGTCAGCACCCATCGAGCGATTCTGTCGGCGCTGATGTCATGGGAGCTCGATGCCCATGCCGCAGCGCGCGTGGCCGGCATCGAAATCACGCCGCCCGCCGAACAAGGCGGCTCTCTGATGGCGGTGCCCTTCTTTCATGTGACTGGCTCACACGCCATCTTTTTGTCCAGCTACCGTGCGCAGCGCAAGCTGGTGTGCATGTACAAATGGGATGCGGCACTGGGCGCCGAACTCATCGAGCGCGAGCGCCTCACCTCGTTCATCGCCCCGGCCGCGATGACAGGCGATCTGGTGCGCTTTGCCCGCGCCAGCCATCGCGATCTGAGTTCGCTGCTGGCCGTGGGTGGGGGTGGTGCGCCGCGTGCGCCGGAACAGGTCGGTGAGATCGGCCGGGCCTTCGGGCAAGCCTTTCCAGGAACCGGTTGGGGCATGACCGAAACCAATGCCATCGGCGTGGGCATCGGCGGTCAGGACTACCTCGATCGGCCCGCCAGTTCGGGGCGCTGCTCGGCCGTCATGGACCTCAAGATCGTCGATGACTCCGGGCGCGAAGTGCCCACCGGCGAGCGCGGCGAACTGCTGGTGCGTGGCACGGGCATGTTCAGTGGCTACTGGAATCGCCCCGAAGTGAATGCCGAGATGATCGATGCGGACGGCTGGTTTCGCACCGGCGACATCGCGGTCTTCGATGACGAGGGCTATCTCTTCATCGTCGATCGCAGCAAAGACCTGATCATCCGTGGCGGCGAGAACATCGGCTGCGGCGCAGTCGAGGCCGCGCTGCTCGAACATCCCCAGGTGCATGAAGCGGCGGTCTATGCCGTGCCGGATGATCGACTGGGCGAGGAAGTGGGTGCCACGCTCCACTGCGACGCATCATTGAGCGTCGAGTCATTGCGCGAGTTCCTGAAAGACCGACTGGCGCAATTTGAAATGCCCCGTTACATCCAGGCCCGCACCGAGCCGCTGACCCGCACGCCATCAGGCAAGATCTTCAAACGGCAGTTGCGCGATGAGGCCGTGGCTGAACTGCAGGCCGCAACGCGCCTCAACAAGGAAAACCAGGCATGACCGAAACCGCTCACGATGCCTCAGCCGGCAGCGCCACCCCGGGCTACGATGTCCCGGCCGTCGAGGCCTGGATTGCAGCCCATGTGCCGCAACTCAAGCCGCCGCTGACCTGGCTGCGCCTCGAAGGCGGCCATTCCAACCTCACCTTCAAGCTGCGCGATGCGCAAGGCCATGAGGCGGTGATTCGCCGCCCACCGATGGGCGAACTGCTCCCCAAGGCGCATGACATGGGTCGCGAATGGTCGGTGATCCGGGCACTCGGCGACACGCCGGTGCCGGTGCCGGCAGCGCTGGGCTTCTGTGAAGACCCGTCGGTCACAGGAGCACATTTCTACGTCATGGGCATGATCGACGGACATCCGCTCTACAAGGCGGACGACACGCGTCAATGGGTGCCGCAAGACCGTCGCATGATCATGTCGGATTCATTCATCGATGTACTGGCCGATCTGCATTCGGTCGACCCCGATGCGGTCGGCCTGAGCGACCTGGGCAAGAAAGACGACTACATCGGCCGTCAGCTCAAGACCTGGTATCGGTCGTGGCTGGCCTCGGCGCAGCCCGCGCAATATGACGACGAGCGCGCCCACTCGCTGCAGAAGTATTTTCTGGAGAACACGCCCGAGCAGGGGCCGGCGCGGGTGGTTCATGGCGACTACGGCCTGCACAACACCCTGATCGGTCCGGATGGCCGGATTGCGGCGGTGGTCGACTGGGAAATCTCAACCCTGGGAGACCCCTTGGCCGACCTCGCCTACGCACTGAATCAGTGGTTCGATCCAAGCGATCCGCCCAATCCACGAGTCGATCCGCCCACGTCGCTGCCCGGATTTGCCCAAAGGCCTTATCTGGCCGACCGCTATGCAGCGCGCACCGGGCGCGATCTGTCCAGACTGGATTTCTATGTGGGTTTCAACCGCTGGAAAACCGCTGCGATTCTGCACGGCGTCTATGCCCGATACATGGAAGGCAAGAAGAGCTCGGACGGGGTCGACATGCCAGGACTGCGCCGAGGCATCGACCAGGCGCTGATGCTTTCCGAGCAGGCTGTCGAGCGCCAAATCCGTTCCGGGGCTTGAATTGAAGCCGTCCTCAATCCAGTTCGGCGTTGACGAGCGCCCGCCCATCGGGATCTCGGTCGGCAGCGCGATCCAGCATTGGATGTTGGGGCTTGCCAGCCTGGGGTTTCCCCTTCTCGTGATCGACGAAGCCAGGCGTCTGGGTCTGATCAATGCCGACCAGACCCACAGCATGCTGATGATGTCCTATCTGGCGCTGGGATTTTCGACATTCCTGCAAGCGCTGCGCGGGCGACTGGTCGGTGCAGGCTTTCTGATCCCCACGGTTTATACCGCAGCCTTTCTGCCGGCCAATCTGGCGGCACTGCAAGTCGGCGGGCTGGGGCTGGTGTTTGGAATGACGATCTTTGCCGGGCTGTTCGAGGTGGTGCTTGCATCCTTCATCCGGCGATTTCCTCAGCTGTTCCCCGCCGAAGTGACCGGCATCATCGTCTTGCTGGTCGGACTGGTGCTGGGCATGATCGGCATCCGGCTGATGTTTTCACTGTCTCCTGCCGGTGCCCCAGGCGACGCAACGCCCTTCAGTGCCCTGCTGGCCTGCATCACGATGCTGGTGGCGATCGCCCTGGCCGTCTGGTCCAAAGGCACGCTGAGAGCCCTGAGCGTCATGATCGGCATGGTCGTGGGCACCGTGGCCAGTCTGGTGCTGACAGACGCATCGCTGGCATCGCTCGTCAGCGACCGGCAGCCCGCCTCATTCATCTGGCCGATCGCGATTCCGAGTTTCAACCTGGATTTCGTCTTTCCCTATGCCACGGCGGCGCTGGTGTGCGCCCTCAGGGCGGTCGGCGACATCACCATCTCGCAGCGCATCAACGACACCGACTGGCGACGTCCCGATCAGACCTCGATCGGCAAAGGCGTGGTGGCCGATGGGCTGGGCAACGTCGCGGCGGGCATGCTGGGCACCGTCGGCCTGAACACCTTCTCCGGATCCGTCGGTTTGTCTCTGGCGACCGGAATCACCTCACGTCGGGTCGGATTTGTGCTGGCGGCAGTGTATGCAGTGGCTGCGCTGACGCCTGGCATTGCCAGCCTTGCGCTCCATATTCCCCGCGCAGTTCTGGGTGCGGCCATGCTGCTGTCAGCCTGCTTCATTCTCACCAATGCGATGCAATCCATTGTTTCTCAGGCGCTGGACAACCGGAAAATCCTCGTCGTGTCTCTGGCCTTCTTTTTCGGGCTGTCACGTCATTTCTACCCCGGGCTCTATGGCGAACTGCCGGGCTGGTTGCGTCAGTTGCTGGACTCCGAATTGACCGTCGGCGTGCTCGTGTTGCTGGTTCTGGTGCCGCTGTTTCGGCTCGGCACCAAACGCACGCGGCAAGCCAGCCTGAGCCTCGATGGCAGCCAGCATGAAGCGGTGTTTCGCTTCGTTCAGGATTCAGCTGCCAGCCTGGGATCGCGCACGGATTCGATGACCCGTGCGGTCATGGCTGCGACGGAATTCATCGAGCTGGCGCCGTCTGTCGTGGATGCAGGCACACCGATTGCCGTGTCTGCGACCTACGACGACTTCACCCTGCGGATCCATTTCCGATACACCGGACAAGCCCTCGAGAAACCGAAGCCCGCGCGCACGCCCGAGCCCATCAACCCGGAAATCGATGACGCGTCGATCCAGCGAGTCAGCCTGTCCCTGATGACCCGGCTGTGCGACGAGGTCAAATTAGGTCAGTCGGGGCAGGACTGTTCAGTACAGTTGAGCTTTCGCTGAAACGCCCACTCATCAGGAGACCCCCATGAGCACCCTAGAAACCGGCACTAACGATCTGCTGGCCACCCTTGACGCCGGCATCCTCACATTGACCCTGAATCGGCCTGAAGCACGCAATGCGATGTCAGCCGACATGAACGCGGCCTTGCAGACGCAACTGGCACGCGCCGAGTTCGATCCGGAGGTCAAGGTCATCGTTCTGACCGGCGCCGGCAATGGCTTTTGTGCAGGCGGGGACGTCAAAGGCATGGCCGCCCGCGGCGACGGGACGGTTGGCAACAACACCATCGACGGCAAGATTCATCAGCAGCGTATCAATCAGCGAGCAACCGCCGGCAAGCTCTTTACGATGCCCAAGCCCACGATCGCATCCTTGCCTGGTCCGGCTGCGGGTGCCGGTTTTTCGCTGGCCTGCGCCTGCGACCTTCGGGTGATGTCGAGCACGGCGATCATGACCACCGCGTTTGCACGGGTCGGTTTCTCGGGTGACTACGGCGGAACCTACTTTCTGACCCAGCTGGTGGGATCCGCCAAAGCCCGGGAGCTGTACTTCCTGTCTGATCGCATCAGCGCCGACGAGGCCTATCGACTGGGTCTGGCCAACTGGGTGTGCGCGCCGGAAGCGCTCGAGGCCAAGACCCGCGAGATCGCGCTCAGGCTGGCCAAGGGTCCGACGGTCGCCTATCGGTACATGAAAGAAAATCTGAATCGGGCGATGGCCGGCGAGATGGGCGAATGCCTTGATCTGGAAGCCACCCACCATGTGCACTGCGGTCAGACCGAGGACCACCGCGAGGCCACCAAGGCCTTCGTCGCCAAGCGCGAGCCCGTCTTCAACGGGCGCTGAACCACTGCGCGCGCAACACGGCCTCCTCGGACAGGATGGCAGTGTGCGCGCGCTGCAGTTCCTCGACCATTGCTGACATCTGTGGCGAAGGCACCCGCTTTCGCAATCGACAAATCGCCCAGTCAGTTCGCATCCAAGGCGCCTGAAGAACCGGCACGAGTTCGCCGTGTTCGAGTTGCGGTCGCAACATGCCCAGCGAGGCGAAGGTGAAGGCATCGGTCGAGGCCACGATCCTCGCGGCCAACCCGAAGCTCGGGCATTCGATTGCCGGAAAGACCGGGAGTTGCGCACCCTTGCGCGCGGTCAGGATCGGCCGAAGCACACGGGTCGGGAGCATCACCACCTGCGCGAAAGGGTAGGCCAGCAATTCCGAAACCTCAAAGGGCGCGCGTCGCGCCAGTGGGTGGCCAGACCTCACCACCACATAGCCTGCGACCGGCTCGAGTGTGCAGACCACCTCGACTGATTCATCTTCAGCAAGAAGGCTGGCTTCACCCACCGCCAGATCGATCGCGCGGGAACGCAGGCTGCGCGCCAGCGCTGCGGGTTCTTCCATCCGAAAGCGCAGTCGCAGGGACGGATGTGCGGTCGTAAATGACGGCGCACATTGAGGCGCCAGGACTTCAGCGGCATAGGCACCCATTCCAACCGCAATCTCGCCGGTGGCCAGCCCCTTGGCACGGGCCACTTCGCGCTCCAGATCGCTCACGCCCGCGAGCAACTCGGCGGCATGGTCGAGAAAGACCCGACCGAAATCGGTGGGCCGATGGCCCGAGCGCCTGCGCTCGAACAAGGGCAAGCCGACCCGCGCTTCAAGCTCCTTGATCCCCCGACTCAGCGAGGGTTGAGCGATGTTCAGTGCCTCAGCCGCGCGGCTGAAGTTGCCGTATTCGGCCAGGGCCTGCGCTTGGCGCAGCAATCGAAGGTCAAATTGCATGCCGCGAACTATACGCAAATCGCATTGAATCGATAGTCAAAATGGCGTTGCGGTATGCAAATAGAGTGTGTCAGGCTTGCGACCGCTTCGATAGACCCGAACGAAGGATGATCCGGTGAACCCACTGCGTCGATTTGCCCCTGCCCTGATGGCTGCAAGCGCCCTGATCCTGGGTGCCGGCTGTACCAGCACCCCGACCATCCCAGCCGCATCAATCAGCCCCGCCGAGGCCAAGGCCATCGCCAAAGAGGCCTGGCTGTACGCCTACGCCCCGATTCAGGGCTATCAGACGATGTACAACCAGACGCTG
>CAIXXI010000494.1 GCA_903923345.1 uncultured Burkholderiales bacterium
ATCCAGACGATGTTCGATTTCGGCTCGCGCGTTCAGATCAAGCTCGATTACTCAATTCGTTCGCCTCTAACCTCGCCAAACATCATGGTCACGCTGGTGCGGTCCGATGGCGTGGTGGCCTGCACCTACAGCACCGAGCGAGATGGCATCGATCTTGGCACACTGACTGCCGACGGGACCATCGAGCTGGAACTGCCGCCTCTCAAGCTGATTGCGGAAATGTATTCGGTGAACGTGACCGTGCGGCAAAAGGGCTTTCAGGACATCGTCTGCATGCAGGTGGGCACGACCTTCCATGTGCGCGATGAGTTGCTGAGCCATCACTTTGGCGTGTTCAATGAACCGGGTGCCTGGCGCGGTGATGCGGTGCCTGAGGAGGCGGTGGCGGTTGATGCGCGTCGAAGGATGACGGTCGTCGGCGCCTGACATCAGGGTCCTCACATGGCACGGCTCCTCATGGTCGCCCACCGGTTGCCGTTCCCACCGAACAAGGGTGACAAGATCCGCGCCTTTCATGTGCTCACGCATCTGGCGGAGCGGCATCAGGTCTTGTTGGCCAGTCTTGTCGATGATGCCAATGACCTCAAGCATGTCGAGTCCTTGCGATCGAGGGTTGCTGACCTTGCGTTTGCTCGCATCGACGGTCGTGCGCGACGTTTGATGTCTGCTCGCAGTCTTGCCTCCAGCCGATCCGTGACCGTGACCCATTTTCACCGTAACGAGCTTCAGAGTGCGATTGACGATTGGATTGACGAGGCACCGTTCGATGGCGTGATGTGCAGTTCTTCCGCGAGTGCCGAGTATCTGTTTCGGTCCCGGCACTGGCAGGGTTCATTGCGCAAGGCGGTCAAGGTGATGGACCTGATTGATGTCGATTCGACCAAGTGGTCGCAATACGCAGACAGCGCATCGTTTCCGATGTCCTGGGTCTATCGGCATGAAGCCCGCACGCTGGGTGACTATGAGCAGCGCATCGTGCGTGAATTCGATCGAAGCTTTCTGGTCAGCCCTGCAGAAGCAGCGCTGCTGGGCGATGCGGCCGATGCCGGCAAAGTGGGCGCATTTGCAAATGGGGTCGATCTGAATTTCTTTAACCCTGCGTTTGTGCCTGCGGCACTTCCCGAAGCCCAAGCGGGCCATTCGGGTCCGCTCATCGTTTTTACCGGTGTGATGGACTATCGGCCTAATGTTGAAGGCGTCGAGTGGTTCGTGCGCGAGGTGTTTCCTGCAATCCGCGCGAGGGAGCCGCAGGCGCGTTTTGCCATCGTTGGCAGCCGTCCGGGCAAGTCGGTGCTGGCACTTGCCGAGGTCCCAGGTGTGATTGTCACCGGATTTGTCGACGATGTGCGCGACTGGCTCGCTCGAGCCGATGTGTGCGTGGCGCCCCTGCAAATTGCGCGCGGCATCCAGAACAAAGTGCTGGAAGCGATGGCCATGGGGCGTGCGGTTGTGACGACGCCTCAGGCATTTGAGGGCGTTGAAGCGCAAGCGGGGCGCGACCTGCTGGTTTCGAACTCTCCCGCCGAATTTTCGAAGACCGTGCTGTCATTGCTTGCGGATTCAAAGCAGGCGTCTTTTATTGGGCTGAATGCTCGGGCCTGCATGGAGCAGCGCTATCGCTGGGCGTTAAACCTGTCGGTGCTGGACGAGGTGTTCGCATGAGCGATGCATTCGGGCCTACGGTCCATGTGGCGGTTGCAGATCGTCATTGCGTCAGCCATGTCCGTATCGGTATTCCATTGCCCAGAGGATGGGTCGATGAGGTTCGCCTGCTTTCGGCGTCAGTGCCGCAAGCTCAAGAAGCAGCGGATGGTGCAGTGGCGATGCAGGGCCGCGTGCTTGCGCGCTGGCCAGACCGCAGCATCAAGTGGCTTCTGACGGACCTTGCAGTCGGCCCGAGCTCTGACGGTCAGGCGGATGGGCGTGCCTATGAGGTGTGCCTGCTCAGGCAGTCAGGCCTTGCTGCGCAAACGATGCGCGTGGTGCAAGCACCAGGGCAATGCGATGTCGATACCGGAGCGGCGCACTTTGAATTTCGTGCGGGTGGTGTTGCGCTGATTTCGCAGGTCAAGCTGGCTCATGGCAAAGCCCTGCTAAATGCAGGTGTGCGCCTGGTGCTCAAGTCTCATGCGGGCGCTGTGTTGACCCCCAGGGTTGATTCAGTGACGGTTGCCGAGACAGGGCCTGTCTGTACGGTTGTTGTGATTCAAGGTGGGTTTGCTGGAGACTGCCCGCTCCAATTCAAGGCCCTTTGCACGCTGGTTCAAGGCAGTGCGCAGGCAGTGCTCGATGTGCGTTTGAGAAATCCTCGCGCAGCATCTCATGTTGGTGGCTTGTGGGATCTGGGTGATTCCGGTTCGTTCCTGATCGGTGAGGCTGCGGTGGTGATGCAGCCGGGATTTTCAGTGAACTCGCTGGCCCGAAAGCACAGCCTTGATGCAGCACTTGAGGGCGGAGCGGAAAGCCAGTGGTCGATCCTTCAGGATTCCAGTGGCGGTGAGCGCTGGAATTCACCCAATCACCTCGAGGCTGATGGCCGCTTGGGCGTGAGTTTTCAAGGCTTTTCAGTTCGCAGTTCGGCACCGTCCGCTGCCGGGCAAATGAATGAAGCTCGAATTAATGGGCGCGCTCAGCCGACGCTGGCTGTGGTCGGGGATGGGCAATCGATAGCCGTATCGGTGC
>CAIXXI010000495.1 GCA_903923345.1 uncultured Burkholderiales bacterium
CGAATTGATCCAGTAGGACGAGAAAATGCCAGCAATGTAGGCGATCAGATAGGCGGCCTGGTAGTCGAGAAAGCGGACTAGCACCAGATACATGCCAAACGAAAGTGCGGTGTTGAGCCCCCCTCCGATCAGGTAGGCCAGTGGCGCTCGGGGCATTAGGATTCTCAGGCGCTTGTCCCGGCGGACGCGACCCGGTTGCGGAACTCCGAATAGTTCCGGATGTAGTCATCGGGGTCGTAGTGATGCGAGGCAAACACCAAGAGCACCGCGTCTGCGGAGTATCTGTACTGAATGCCCCACACCATCGGCGGCAGATAAATGCCTTCGTTTTTCCTGCTCAGTACGAACTCCTCGCGCACGGTGCCGTCGTCAGCAACAACATGCACACTCCCTTTCACTGCAATCAGAAACTGATGGCAAGCGATATGGGCATGCTCGCCACGGGTCTCAGCGGTGGGTACGTCAAAGACCAGAAAATATCGCTTCGGAACGAACGGAATATCGCGCTCGAATTCTCCGGCGGTGAGGCTGCCTCGCATGTCAGGGACTTCACGCAGAGTGTGCCGGGTGACACCTGAAACGGTTGTTATCGAGCTGGCGACAGCGCGCGCCTCCAATGGTTCCGGGCGTGCCAGCTCAGGACTGCCCGCATTCACATAGCCAATGATCTTCGCCGGGTTGCCAACTGCAATGGCATTGGGAGGAACATTGCGCGTGACAACCGCCCCTGCTCCGACCATTGCATTTTCACCAATCTTCACGCCGGGCAGAATGGTGGCATTGGCTCCGATAGAGGCCCCGTTCATCACCGTCGTTCTTGCAAAGGACTCCGGATACACCCGGCTGCGCGGGTGCTTGTCGTTGGTAAAGGTGACATTCGGTCCCACGAATACGTCGTCACCCAGGTGCACGCCATCCCAGACTTGGACGCCGGATTTCACGGTGACACGGTCACCAATGGTGACGTCATTTTCAATCAGGCAGTGCGCGCAGATATTGGCATCGCGGCCAATGCGTGCCTCGGGCAACACCACCACGAATTGCCAGACCCGCGTGCCCGCGCCGATATGCACCGATTGAACGTCTGCCAGAGGGTGGATAAAGGCAGGGTTGCTCATGGGTGATCCTTCCGGTTGGTTCTTGCCATGGCAACAATGGCTGTTGGTCTGCGCTTGGTATTTTCGTAGGTTCGCCAGGCATAGGTTCCGACCAACCCCAGCGCGAGCAGATTGAGGGCGCCCAGGAACAGAACGACCAGCATGGTGGCGGCATAGCCGGGCACCTCGATCAGCCCGGAAAGCTTCGCCGTCGCGACAGACACGCCAAGCGCCGCAGCGCCAAGACTGCCCATCAGCCCGATGCGGGTCACCAGTCGGATCGGCAGGTCCGTAAATGCAAAGACACTGTCCATCATGTAATCGATGCGCTTGCTCAACGTCCAGGACGATCGGCCCTCCTGTCTTTCCTGGCGCTCATATCCGACCAGCTTGCGTCTGAATCCCATCCAGAAGATCAGCGCGATCAGCGATGAGCGGGATTCCTCCAGGCGGAGCAGCTGGTCACGAAACATCCGGTTGCACCCAAAGACATCCACGCCGCCGGTTGGCATCTCCCTGACGACAAACTTTCGATAAAGCCGCCAGAAGATGCCCGATGAAAGCCGCGTGAAGAAAGGATCGTTACGCCCGGTCCGGGTGCCGACGGCCACATCGCATTCATCGGCTGCCAGAGCGGTCAGGAATGCGGTCATCAATTCAGGCGGCTCTTGAAGATCAGCGGCCATGACGCCCAGAAACTGTCCTCGAGCAGCCTCAAGGCCACTGCGAATCGCCGGATAGGAGCCGAAATTGCGGGAGTGCGCGAGCAATTGCGCCGGGAAATCCAGAGAATCGATCGCCTTGTTCAGCAATGCATAGGAGCCGTCCGGACTGCCATCAACAACGAATACCACTTCAGCGGGTTCATCCAGGTCTCTGCAAATGCCGGTCAGTGCATCAATCAGGCGAGGAATCGACTCCTCATTGCGATAGACCGGGATGATGATCGAATACTTCATGCATCCCAGCCATTGACCGCCGAAATGACCTGTTCGACCTGGGCGTCGGTCATTTCCGGATAGCAGGGCAGGGTGAGCACCTCATTGGCCAGACGCTCGGTGTTGGGCAGGCATAAGGCTGCATGCTGACTTCCCATGGCCGGCTGTTGATGGTCCGGAATCGGGTAGTGAACGTCCGTCGCAATGTCATGCTGCTTCAAATGGCTGCGCAAGGCGTCGCGCCTGGCAGCGCGAATGGCATAGAGGTGCGCCACATAATCCTGCGCCCCCGTGGTCGGATGGATCACGTCGCGATGTTGAATCTGAGTCGAGTAGGCCCGCGCAATCTCACGTCGGCGCGCATTCCAGGCGTCCAGGTGCGGCAGAAAGACCGACAGGATCGCTGCCTGCATTTCATCCATACGACTGTTGCGTGCCCCGAGCAGTTCAACGCAATACTTGGAGCGCCAGCCATACTGCCGCAGGCGCCTGACATTTCCTGAAATCTCTTCGTTCTGACTGATGACCGCGCCGCCATCCCCCAGGGCGCCCAGGTTCTTGGTCGGATAAAAACTGAAGCACCCCGCATCACCAAATCCACCGACCCGGCGACCCTGATGCATGGCGCCGTGAGCCTGTGCGCAGTCCTCCACCACTGAGACACCCGCCGCACGGCAAATCGATGTGATGCGTTCCAGGTCGGGAATGGCTTGCCCGTACAAGTGGGTCAAAACGACCGCCCGCACACCTGTCGCGATGGCCTGCTCTACCTGATCGACGCTGACCACCCGGGTGCTCAGGTCAACATCCATGAACACTGGCTCGGCACCGATGGCCACCAGCGCCGTGGTCGTGTACATGCCGGCATTGGCAACGGTTGCAACCCGATCGCCAGCCCGCACATTCACCGCGCGCAATGCGATCTCGAGCGCGTCGGTCCCGTTGGCCACGCTGACGCAATGCAAGACTCCGCAATATTGGGCAAAGGCATGTTCGAATGCCTCGACCTCAGGGCCCAGCACAAACCATCCGCGGTCCAGGACACGCGCTGCAGCAGAATCGATTTCGCGTCGATACGCCTGAACACGGGCATTCAAGTCGGTGATGAGCATAGGATGATCCAGAAGTTCAACGCTGTCGGCAGACCATCTTGATGCCCTGACGACACAACGCGTCAGCTTGCGGGTCTGTGTAGGACGAAAACTTCAAAATGATAGTCGAGCCTTCCAAAGCCACCGATCCGGTGGCAGGCCATGTGGGCATCGACAGCGCCTTCTCTGCGACCCGTGCGCGCGCTGCAGAATCGGCCGCCACCACTTGCAAGCCTTCGAGCCGCAACAGCGAGGCGACCCGGTGTGGATTGCCCCCTTCCCATTCGAAAAATGAAGCGCCGAAGGTTTCGCGTCGATGCAGCAGCCTGGATTCCGCAAAAGCCGGGGTACCTACGACTTCGATCATGCCCGGTGAACCCGCGGGGCCGCTGAGGCGACGAATTTCAACGCCGATTTCCGCGGCCATCCGCTGATCAAAGCGATAGGCCATCGCGGA
>CAIXXI010000496.1 GCA_903923345.1 uncultured Burkholderiales bacterium
CGCACGCTCACCATCTCTTCGATCGGGCCGGTGTCCACCCCAAGCAGCTCGGCCTCAAGTGTGACCACATCGGTCTGGTTCGCGGCGCCCTTGCGCTCTTCGATTTCGAGTTTGAGCTCGGCGAACATCTCCGGGCTGGTGAACTCGCGCAGATCGGCGGTGTTGGCCGCGTCATAGGAGGCCTGCATGCGCACGAAGCACACCTTGGCACTGCGGATGAAACCCTCGGAATCAAAGCCAACCGGAATGTGACTCACCGCGTAATCGGGAGCGGTGCTCGAGGTGCCGAGAGTCTGGGCGCTGACAGCGCCGGACTGCGCTGGCTGCAGCGATTCGAACGAGGATTGAGACTGCGTCGGGATTGGCGACACGGTGGCTTCGCGGCCGAGGTTAGAGGGGGAATAGCCACCGGCATATGCGGGCTCAGCGCGCATCCGCATCCCGGACGCCCCGGCGCGACGCGACCTGAACCATGCAAACAGGGCGAGACCGGCCATCACCATCAGACCAATCATGAGCATCGAGCCGACCATCGAGGCGAGCTCGGCGCCGAAGCCCAAGTGGCTGGCGAGTGCAGCCAGACCCAAACCTGCAGCCAGACCGGCGATGGGTCCGAGCCAGCGGTTGCGCTGGGGCTGAGCTGCCTGAGGCGGCGTGGCCGGCCGTGCAGGCGCGGCACTCGGCGCTGCGGCAGGCGAAGCGGGCGTCGCAGGCGCGCCATTTTGGCCAGCCGGTGTCGAGGGGGTGGTGTTGCGTTGCATCGTGCCGCTGGGGGCTTGTTTGCCCACCGAGCCGCCACCGCCAACGCGCTTGGCCTGCGCATCGGTCAGCCCGATCGAGCTGACCATGAACACAGCCACAAGGGCAATCCAGAAACTTTTCATGTCCGATCTCCTGAATTCAATGAACTTGAGCGTGAGCACGTCATGCGCGAACCGCGCCAGCGCGCCCTGATTCTATTGGCGAATGAAGGACGCCATCAGAACTTCACCCCTTCATGTAGGGCTACAACGCCCAGAGTCAAGTTGAAGTAACGAACCCGTGCGAATCCGGCGGTCTCCATCATCGACTTGAGCGTGTCCTGGTCAGGGTGCATGCGAATTGACTCGGCCAGATACCGGTAGCTGCTGGCATCGCCGGCCACCATCTTGCCGAGCTTCGGCAGGACACCGAACGAGTACGCGTCGTAGGCCGGTGCGAGCGGTTTCCAGACCTTGGAGAACTCGAGCACCAGAAGGCGTCCGGAAGGCCGCAGCACCCGATGCATCTCGCGCAGGGCGGCTTCCTTGTGCGTCATGTTACGCAGGCCAAAGGCCACACTGACCCGGTCGAAGTGGTTGTCCGGAAAGGGCAGTGCCTCGGCGTCGCACTGAGCGACTGCCTGCATGACGCCCTCATCGAGCAGGCGATCCCGCCCGCGCGCCAGCATCGAGCCATTGATGTCGGTGAGCCAGACCTCGCCCTGCGGCCCGACCTCACGGCTGAAGGCACGGCTCAGATCGCCGGTACCACCGGCGATGTCGAGCACCTTCATGCCGCGACGCAGTCCCGCCTGTCTGACCGTGAACGCCTTCCAGGCGCGATGCAAACCGCCCGACATCAGGTCGTTCATGAGGTCGTAGCGATCGGCGACTGAATCGAAGACCTCGGCCACCTTGCCGGCCTTATCGGTCTCGGCGACCGTGTCGTAACCGAAATGGGTGCTGCCCTCTGACGGGCGAGCGGATGATTCACTCATGATCTGGGCCTTGTGAGGGCGACGCTGTCGAGTGCCGGTGCGGCATCAGGCGCCTGAGTGCCCTGCGGATCGCGGCTTGCACCGGCAGCGGTAAGCCGATCGAGGTAGTCCTGCCACAAGGAGGTCTGCTGGCTGCCGAGCCAGTGGATGTAGTCCCAGGAATAGAGGCCGGTACTGTGGCCATCGGTGAAGCGGGGCTGGATGGCATAGTGGCCCACACCCTCGACAGACTCGATGCCCACACCACGCTTGCCCACCTGCAGCACCTCCTGACCTGGCCCATGTCCACGCACTTCAGCAGAGGGTGAATACACCCGCAGCAACTCGAACGGCAGCTTGAACACCTTTCCATCGGCAAAACCGATTTCGAGGATGCGCGACTGCTGATGCACCGTGATCTGTGTGGGCATCGGGGTGTCCGAGTCGAGTCCGGCCATGAGGTAATCCAGGGAGGATAAGGAGCAGAGGATGTTAGCCTGAATCGCGACCTTGACCGGACAAGACTAGGGTCAGACGTCGATCACCCGCGCCGGATCGAAGCGCGGGTTCTCAAAACCACCGGCACGCATCGGATAGCCGCGCGGATTGCAGACCACCCGGCAGCCTGAGCAGTAGTAGTCGTGCGAACTGTGGGTGTGTCCGTGGATCCAGAGGTCGACGCCTGAAAAGAGCGCATCAAGGTCGCTGGCGAAGGCCGGGTTGGTGAATGAGTCGGCATAGGCGGGCGACACCGAATGCCAACTGGGCAGGTGATGGGTGACCACCACTCGCCGGGCCACCGAACAGGGCCGGGCCAGCGTGCGCGCCAGCCATTCCCGCGCCTGCTCATGCAATGCCACTGAATCGGACGGCCTGAAGGGCCTCATGCGCTGGGCAGCCGTGGCCTCTTCGACCCAGATGCGGCGGTAATCGAGCATCACCGGTTCGGTGGCCGCCATCACATCCTGAGCACGCATGTGGCGCGGGCGCCCTGCTGGCTCGTAGAGCCGGTAGTCGGTCCAGGCGGTACAGCCGATGAATTCAAGCTCTCCGATGACGACTGAATCGGATTCGATCAGATCGACTTCCAGCTGACGGGCAGTTTCACGCATGGCCTGCAGGGCCGGCTCTCGTACGGTGTTGAAAAACTCGTGATTGCCGGCGATCTGCACGATGCGGTGGTCAGGAAAGACCTCGCGAGCCCAGCGGACCGCGAGGCTGGCCTGACCAATGTCGCCGGCGAGCACCACCGCATCGAATGCGTCGCGGTCGAGCGGCGCTGCGAACGGGGCGTACTCGATATGCAGGTCTGACAGGACCAGCAAGCGCATCGGTCTTCTCTCAGAACTTGGTGTAGCCACCGTCGATGGTGAACTGCTCGCCGGTGGTGTATGCGGCCGCATCGCTGGCCAGGTAGACGGCGATGCCTCCGAAGTCATCGATATGCCCCCAGCGCCGCGCAGGGATGCGGGGCATGACGTTGCCAGCGAATTTGTCGTTGTTGAATGAACGCTCGGTCATGTCGGTCTCGATCCAGCCCGGCAGGATCGAATTGACCCGAATGCGGTAGCGGGCGAGTTCGACTGCGGTTGCCCTGACGAATGAAGTGACCGCACCCTTCGACGCGCCGTAATGGCTGTTGCGCGCAGCCCCTTCGATGGCGGCCGTGCTGGCAGTGGCCACCAGCGAGCCGCCTTGCCCGTGTTCGACCATGTGGCGGGCAGCGGCCCGAAAGGTCATGAACACCCCTTCGACATTGATGCGCTGGACTCGACGAAACTCCTCCAGACTCATTTCGAGAACGGTCGTGCCCTTGCCCGAGACACCTGCGTTGGCAAAGCACGCATCGACCCGGCCCAGAGCCGCCACCGATGCTGCAAAGCAGCTTTCAATCTGGGACTCATCGCCCACGTCGCACGTGAAAGCATGGACACGCTTGGGGTCTGAACATTCAGCAGCGAGCGCATCGCGGGCTTTGGTCGTTTTGTCGGGGTTGGAGCCCCAGATGGCGACCGATGCTCCGGATGCGAGCAATGCACGGGCCATGCCGTAACCGATGCCGCCATTGCCGCCGGTGATGACCACGCCGCGGCCGGTCAGATTGAAAGGGGTGTACATGAGTGGGTCTCCTGGGTGCGGCCTGGGCCGGTTCTTGAAGTCTGGACGTCAATGCGCCTGATTTGAACTGCCATGATACCTAGGCCAATCGCTCAATTGCCCAGGCTCCACGGCCTTGATACGCTCAGTGGAATCGTGCTCACGGCACCCGGTTTCAAGGATCAAGTTCAGTGGCCCCCTCCTCTTTCCGAACGCACACACCCAGACGTCGTCTCTTGCGGGCCGGCTTGCTGCCCCTGCTCAGTGGCATCGCACTGACGCCCTGCCTGTCGTCGACGGCGCAGGCGCAGGCCTGGCCGTCCAAGCCTGTCCGGCTGGTCATCCCCTTCCCGCCGGGCGGTGCCACCGACATCATCGGTCGGGTGCTGGCACTCAGGCTCTCGGCCCAGTTGGGTCAACAGGTCACGATCGAAAATCGGCCAGGTGCAGGCGGCACGATCGGCGCAGATGCCGTGGCCAAGTCAGCGCCTGATGGCTACACACTGGTGCTGGCCACCGGCTCGACACACTCAGTCGGGCCGGCCATCAATCCGGCCAAGCTACCCTACAACGCCTTCAAGGATTTCACACCGATCGTGCACGTGGCCAATGCGGTCAATGTGATGGTCGTCGGCCGGGACTTCCCGGCCAAGACCCTCAAGGAGGCGGTCGCCCTCATGAAGGCCGCGCCTGGCCGATACAACTTCGGATCCAGCGGCATTGGCACCTATCCGCATCTGGTCGCCGAGATGTTCAAGTGGCGAGCCGGTGGCCTGTACGCAGTGCACATCCCCTATCGGGGCACGCAACTGGTGATCAGCGACCTGGTCTCGGGTCAGATCGCCTTCCTCATGGACAGCGTGGTCTCGGCGCAGCCCAACCTTCGAGATGGACGCGTGCGCGCACTGGCCGTCACGGGCAACCGGCGCTCCAGCGTCCTGCCCAATGTGCCCACCTTCGCTGAAGGCGGCGTGCCCGGCATGGATCAGTCGAACTGGTTCGGCCTATTCGGGCCGGCTGGCATGCCGACCGATATCGCCGAGCGAATGAGGCGAGAGGTCAATACAGCCCTGAAGTCACCCGACCTGATCGAACGCTTCGACAAGGTCGGGGCGGAGCCGGTGGGCGGCACAGCCGAACAATTCGTAAAGACCTACACCGACGAATACGAGAGCTGGAAGGCGGTCATCAAGCGGGCCAACATCACACCCGAGTAAGCCTCGAAGGCTATGCTCGCATCGCATTGAACACTTCTTCCGGAGCAAAGATGGGCTGGTTCTCTAAATCCGACGCGGACTTTTTCCTTTCAACCGTCGTCCCACAGGGCGACGGTGCCCGGGTCGCCCAGATGCTGGGCATCGTCAATGGCGAAGCCATCATCGGTGCGAACATCTTTCGGGATCTGTTCTCATCGGTGCGCGATGTCGTCGGCGGGCGCGCCGGCGGTTATGAGCGCGCACTGTCTGGCGCCCGCGATGCGGCCATTCAGGACATGATCGCCGCGGCGCGCGAAATGGGCGCCAATGGCATCGTCGGCATCGACTTCGACTACGAAGTCCTTGGCGAATCAAACGGCATGATGATGGTGGCGGTCAGCGGCACAGCCGTGAAGATGGCTTGAGCCTTGAACTAAGGCTTCGCCGGGCTTCATCTGTTCTTCGGCCTGATGTCTGAACTGAAGGCCCGCGCGCTGCGCGAGCCTTCAGCCCCTCAGACCAGCACGCGCTCGATGCCGCCGTTGTTTGCCCGCGCCACATACTCGGGCATCCAGTTCTCACCCAACAGATGGCGGGCAATTTCGACAACGATGTAGTCAGCCTCCACCGGAGCGTCGCCTTCATAGCGGGACAGCCCCTGCAGACAGGACGGGCAGGACGTCAGCACCTTCACCGGCCCATCGAAAGCCTGCCCTGATGCGCTCGCCGGCGCTCCCTGCCGACCCTCCCGAATCGCCTCGACCCCGGCCTTCATTTCCTGCTCTTTCCTGAAGCGCACCTGGGTCGAGATATCGGGCCGGGTCACTGCCAGCGTGCCCGACTCACCGCAGCAGCGGTCATTTTTCTCGACCTTGCCGTTGATGCTCTCATTCATCAGCGCATTGACCACCTTGAGCGGTGCATGCGCCTTCATCGGGCTGTGGCAGGGGTCGTGATACATGTAGCGCGTCCCGGTCACACCCTCGATCTGCACACCCTTTTCCATCAGGAATTCGTGGATGTCGAGGATGCGGCAGCCCGGGAAAATCCGCTCGAACTCGTACTTCTGCAACTGGTCATAGCAGGTCCCGCAGGACACCACCACCGTCCGGATATCGAGATAGTTCAGCGTGTTGGCGACTCGGTGAAACAGCACGCGGTTGTCGGTGATGATCTTCTCGGCAGCATCAAACTCGCCCGAGCCGCGCTGCGGATAACCGCAGCACAGATAGCCCGGCGGCAGGACCGTCTGAACACCCACGTGCCAGAGCATCGCCTGGGTGGCCAGACCCACCTGCGAAAACAGCCGCTCTGAGCCGCAACCGGGGAAATAAAACACCGCCTGCGCATCAACCGCAGTGGATTTGGGGTCCCTGATCACCGGGACGTAGCGCGCATCTTCGATGTCGAGCAGCGCACGAGCCGCCTTCTTGGGCAAATTGCCCGGCATTTTCTTGTTGACGAAATGGATGACCTGCTCGGCGAGTCGGGCGCGGCCTAATGTCGCCGGCGGCTTGGCCGTCTGCGCCAGAGCCGGACGCTTGAGCACGTCATGCGCAATGCGCTGGGCCTTGTACCCCCATTCGATCATCACCTTTCGGGTCGCGTTGATCGTGGCCGGGTTGGTTGCGTTCAGGAAGAACATCGATGCTGCCGTGCCCGGATTGAACCGCTTCTGACCCATCTTGCGCAGCAGATTGCGCATGGCCATCGAGACATCGCCGAAGTCGATGTCGACCGGGCAGGGCGCGAGGCACTTGTGGCACACGGTGCAGTGGTCGGCGATGTCGCCGAACTCGTCCCAATGCCGGATCGAAACCCCTCGCCGGGTTTGCTCCTCATACAGGAAGGCCTCGATCAGCAACGAGGTGGCGAGAATCTTGTTGCGCGGGCTGTACTGGAGGTTGGCGCGTGGGACGTGGGTGCTGCACACCGGTTTGCATTTGCCGCAGCGCAGGCAGTCCTTGATCGAATCGGCGATCGAACCGATATCGGACTGCTGAAGGATCAGCGATTCAGCGCCCATCAGGCCAAAGCTCGGCGTGTAGGCATTGCGCAGGTCGCCGCCCTCGAGCAGCTTGCCCTTGTTGAACCGACCCTCGGGATCAATGCGTTGCTTGTAGTCGCGAAACTCCTGGATCTCGGCGGGCGTGAGGAATTCAAGCTTGGTGATACCGATGCCATGTTCGCCCGAGATGACTCCGTCGAGCGATCGGGCCAGCGCCATGATGCGCACCACCGCATCGTTGGCTTCCTGCAGCATCTCGTAATCGTCTGAATTGACCGGCAGGTTGGTGTGCACATTGCCGTCTCCAGCATGCATGTGCAGGGCGACGAACACCCGGCCTCGCAACACCTTGCGGTGAAGCTCGATGCACCGATCCAGCAAGGGCCGGTAGGCCTGTCCGGCGAAGATGGCCGACAGCGGCGCCAGCAGCTCACTCTTCCAGGAGACGCGGATGCTGCGATCCTGCAGCAGGTGAAAGAGGCACTGCGACGGGTCACGCTGACCGCGCTCGATCGCCAATTCAGCCGCTTCTTCCAGCCCCAGCGAGGACAGCCGCGTTGCGGCTGCAACCAGCGGCTCATCCAGCGAGCCGAGCAGGTACTCCCAGCGCGCGCGCACCGCACTCAGGCGCTGCTGCGCGTCGGCCACGCGCTGCTGCAGCAGCTCGGCCGGCAGCCGGCCATCCGGGCCGGCCTCATCGGTCTTACCCAAAGGCAGGGTCGCCGGATCGACGGACAGCATCGATTCGAGTGCCGCCACGAGCTTGAGCTTGTTGCGGATCGACAGCTCGATGTTGATGCGCTCGATGCCATCGGTGTACTCGGCCATCCGGGGCAGCGGAATCACCACGTCTTCGTTGATCTTGAAGGCGTTGGTGTGGCGGGCGATCGCCGCGGTGCGGGCGCGATCGAGCCAGAAGGTCTTGCGCGCTTCTGACGACACCGCCACGAAGCCCTCGCCCGATCGGCCATTGGCCAGCCTCACGACCTCCGAGGTGGCGCGCGCGACGCCGTCTTCGTCATCGCCCACGATGTCGCCGAAAAGCACCATCTTGGGAAGACCGCCACGGCGCGACTTGGTGGAATAGCCCACCGCACGCAGGTAGCGTTCATCCAGATGCTCCAGCCCGGCCAGGATGGCACCGTGCGGGCAGGCGTCGAGGTAGTTCTTGATCTCGACGATTGAAGGCACAGCATCCTTGGCCTGACCGAAGAACTCCAGGCAGACGGTTCGGACATGGCTCGGCATGCGGTGCAATACCCAGCGCGCCGAGGTGATCAGGCCGTCGCAGCCTTCCTTCTGGATTCCGGGCAGACCGGCGAGGAATTTGTCGGTGACGTCCTTGCCCAGACCCTGCTTGCGAAAGCGCCGGCCTTCGATGTCGAGCGTCTGGCTGCGCAGCGGCTCGCCCTGCATGCGCCCGTCGGCACCCAGTTGGCCAGGGGCAAACCACTCGAGCCTGAACCGGGCGACGTCGACATCATGGATCTTGCCCAGGTTGTGGCCCAGGCGGGTCACTTCGAGCCAGTCGCCCTGAGGGTCGACCATGCGCCACCAGGCCAGGTTGTCCAGCGCAGTTCCCCAGAGCACCGCCTTCTTGCCGCCTGCGTTCATGGCGATATTGCCGCCGATACACGAGGCCTCAAGCGAGGTCGGGTCGACGGCAAAGACGAGGCCGGCCGCATCCGCCGACTCGGTCACCCGCTTGGTGACGACGCCCGCTTCGGAAAAGATCGTCGCGACCTCCTGCTCGACACCCGGCAGGCGGATCCGTTCGACCGTGCCCAGGCCGATCAGCTTTTCAGTATTGATGACGGCCGACAGGGGGGTCAGCGGCACGGCGCCGCCGGTGTATCCGGTGCCGCCGCCGCGGGGAATGATGGTCAAGCCCAGCTCGATGCAGGCAGCCACCATCGGCGCAATTTCGGCCTCGGAGTCGGGATTCAGGACAACGAAGGGATACTCGACGCGCCAGTCGGTTGCATCGGTGACATGCGAAACGCGCGACATGCCATCGAAGCGGATGTTGTCGGTGGCGGTGACCTTCGAGAGCCGCTTGAGTGCTCGGGCTCGCAATTGTCCGGTTTCAGCGAAGGTGGCTTCGAAGCGCTCGACGGCCGCACGGGCCAACTCCAGCAGGCGCACCACCCGCGAGCCGCGGTGGCGGGACGCTGCCGACTGTTCGCCGCTGCCTTCGACTTCACGGCGCCGATCGATTTCAGTCAGACGATGCTGCAAGGCCTCGATCAGGGCCGCGCGCCGGCGCGGGTTGTCGAGCAGATCGTCCTGCAGGAAGGGGTTGCGCTGAACGACCCAGATGTCGCCCAGCACCTCGTAGAGCATCCGTGCCGAACGACCGGTGCGCCGCTCGATGCGCAGTTCTTCGACGATTTGCCAGGCTTCAACGCCGAGCACGCGACAGACAATCTCTCGATCAGAAAACGAGGTGTAGTTGTATGGGATTTCGCGCAACCGGGCAGGTGCGTCGGCAGCCTGGCCGGCAATGGCCATCGGGATCGGCGCGTTCATCAGGGTCTGTCCGTTGGGCGGATTGCATTAAAGCGCTGATTGTAGCCTTCGACCCGGTTCCCACCCTCTCAGGAAGGGCATGGCTCAAGCACCCGTGAACATCGAAATCAGACGCCGCCACCAATCGTCCGGAATCCAGAGCAGGGCCGAGGTCATGGTGGTGTAGCGCAGCAGCTTGCCCAGCGCCATCCAGGCCACACAGGGCCCGATGGGCAGCCGTAGCCATCCCGCCACCGCGCACAGCGGATCGCCCACCACCGGCAGCCAGGACAACAGCAGTGTCCTGGCACCGAAGCGCTCGAACCAGGCCAGATACCGGGTGCCATCCTTGGGCGCCACCGCCGCCTTGGCGGCGCGACCGAGCGCGTAGTTGGTCATCCCACCAAGCGTGTTGGCCAGGGTTGCTACCAGGACGGTCACCCAGAATGCATCCGGATGCAGCTTCACGTAGCCGAACACCGCGGGCTCCGAGCCCATGGGTAAAAGGGTCGCCGAGACGAAGGAAATGACGAACACGCTGGCCAGGCCATTGCGTGGCAAGGCGAACCAGGCGATCAGGCTCTCGACCAGGGATTCCATCATGCGATTGCGATTCTAAGCCGAGGGTAGAATTGCCGGCTGACCTTCGGGAATGTATGCCGGCCCAATACCTCAAGCGCATCCTCAGCGCCCGCGTTTATGAAGTCGCCAGCGAGTCGCCGCTCGAGCGGGCCGACTGGCTCAGTGAACGACTGGGCAACACCGTGCTGCTCAAGCGCGAAGACCTGCAACCGGTGCACTCCTTCAAGCTGCGCGGTGCCTACAACAAGATGGCGCACCTCACCGCGGCCCAACGTGCGTGCGGCGTGATTGCCGCGTCTGCCGGCAACCATGCTCAGGGCGTGGCCCTGGCCGCCCAGCGCCTGGGCTGCCGGGCCGTCATCGTGATGCCGGTGACCACCCCGCAGGTCAAGATCGATGCGGTGCTGGCCCGCGGTGCCAACGTCGTGCTGCACGGCGACTCCTACAGTGACGCCTATACCCATGCGGTCGAACTGCAGGCACGCGAATCGCTCACCTTCGTTCACCCCTTCGACGACCCGGATGTCATCGCTGGCCAGGGCACGATCGGCATGGAGATCCTGCGCCAGCACCCAGGCCCGATTGATGCCATCTTCATCGCGATTGGCGGCGGCGGGCTGGCTGCCGGGATCGGAGCCTATGTGCGTGAATTGCGTCCCGATGTGAAGCTGATCGGCGTTCAGACATTCGACTCCGACGCCATGGCCCGTTCGATCGAGGCCGGCGAGCGGGTTGCGCTGAAGGACGTCGGTCTGTTTTCCGACGGCACCGCGGTCAAGCTGGTCGGGGAGGAGACCTTTCGCCTGTGCAGGGAGTGCCTCGACGAGATCATCCGGGTCGACACCGATGCGGCCTGTGCAGCGATCAAGGATGTCTTTCAGGACACCCGCTCCATTTTGGAGCCGGCCGGGGCGCTGGCGATTGCCGGTCTGAAGGCCTGGGTCGAGCGCGAGTCGCTGGCTTCGGGTACACCGCTGCGCGACCAAACGCTGATCGCGATCGCCTGCGGTGCAAACATGAATTTCGATCGCCTGCGCTTCGTCTCCGAACGTGCCGAGATCGGCGAACAACGTGAAGCGATCTTCGCGATCACCATTCCGGAAGAACGGGGCAGCTTCCGGCGGCTGTGCGAGCTGGTCGGCCCCTACAACGTCACCGAGTTCAATTACCGGATTGCCGATGCCGCTCAGGCCCATGTGTTTGTCGGACTGCAGGTGCCCGACCGGCGACATGCCCGCGAGGCCGCATCGGGTTTCGAGGCGGCGGGCTTTCACACCCTGGACCTCACCGACGACGAACTGGCCAAGCTGCACGTGCGTTACATGGTGGGCGGGCACTCTGCCCTGGCCCGAGACGAAATCGTTTATCGCTTCGAGTTTCCGGAGCGCCCAGGCGCCCTGATGCGCTTTCTGACTGCGATGAGTCCGAACTGGAATATCTCGATGTTCCATTATCGGAATCATGGTGCCGACTACGGGCGAATCCTGGTCGGGCTGCAAGTACCCCGCGAAGAACGCGCGGAATTTGATGCGTTTGTGGATTCCCTGG
This sequence comes from uncultured Burkholderiales bacterium, assembly GCA_903923345.1. Taxonomy (GTDB): domain Bacteria; phylum Pseudomonadota; class Gammaproteobacteria; order Burkholderiales; family Burkholderiaceae_E; genus UBA4615. The sequence continues at coordinate 11,657 of CAIXXI010000496.1, forward strand.
GCTACCCCCATTGGGATGAGTCGGACAATCCGGTCTACAAATTGTTCCTGTCCGCACACCAAAACGACAAGCCGGTGTAAACTCAGCCTGACACTTGGGCACGCCATGCATCTGTTGACACTCGGTCTGAACCACACCACTGCGCCGCTCTCGCTGCGTGAGAAGGTTGCCTTCCCCGGCGACGTGCTACGCGACGCGGTGGCTGACCTGCGTCGACAGCTGCGCGGCGTGCTGCCGGAAACCGCAATCCTCTCGACCTGCAACCGCACAGAAATCTACTGTGCGACGCCGGCCCCGGAGGAAGCACGGGCGGCGATCTCCGGCTGGATGATCGAGCGCAACGGCCTGAGTACCGCCCCGGCGCTGGATGAGCATCTGTATGCCCTGCCCAATCACGAGGCCGTCCGCCACGCCTTTCGCGTGGCCTCCGGGCTGGACTCGATGGTGCTCGGTGAGCCGCAGATCCTGGGCCAGATGAAAGATGCCGCCCGGGTCGCGCAGGAAGCCGACGCGCTCGGGACCCACCTGCATCAGCTGTTTCAGCGCACCTTTGCGGTCGCCAAGGAAGTGCGCAGCCAGACCGAAATCGGGGCGCATTCAGTCTCGATGTCAGCAGCGGCCGTGCGGCTGGCACAGCGCATCTTCGAGGACCTGCGCGACACCTCGATCCTCTTCGTAGGGGCCGGCGAGATGATCGAGCTGGCTGCAACGCACTTTGCAGCGCAGCAGCCGCGTCGCATTTCGGTGGCCAACCGGACCGCCGAGCGCGCCGAGAAGCTTGCCCAGCGCTTCGGCGCCCAGACCCTGCGGCTGGCCGACCTGCCCGATCGCATCGCCGAGCACGACATCGTGGTGTCCTGTACGGCCAGCTCGCTGCCGATCATCGGCCTGGGCATGGTCGAGCGCGCCCTCAAGGCCCGCCGACGTCGTCCGATCTTCATGATCGATCTGGCTGTGCCCCGCGACATCGAGCCGGAAGTCGCCCGCCTCGATGACGTCTTTCTTTATACCGTCGATGACCTGGGCAAGGCGGTGCAGACCGGCATGGAAAACCGTCAGATGGCGGTGAGTCAGGCCGAATCGATCATCGACACCCGGGTGGATGCCTTCATGGGCTGGCTGTCAGCCCGACAGGCCGTCCCGGCGATTCGCGCCCTGCATGCGCGCGGCGAGGCGCTTAAAACGGCCGAACTCGAGCGGGCGCGTAAAATGCTCGCGCGCGGTGACGATCCCGGCACGGTGCTGGAAGCCCTGGCCAATGGCCTGACCGGCAAGTTCCTGCATGGTCCGACCACCCTGCTGCAGCGGCCGGGTCCGGCACAGCAGCAGATCGGTGCCCTGATCGATCGACTCCTGCCTGAAGACAAGTCCTGAGGGGCTTGGGTTCGCGGGCGTTGTGGCCGCGAACCCCTGTCCTCCCTCATCGTCGCCTTGGTCTGATCGCACATGAAAGCCTCGATGCTCGCCAAGCTCGCCCGCCTCGAGGAGCGGCTGGAAGAAGTGTCGGCCTTGCTGTCGAGCGAGGACGCAGCGCGCGACATGAGCACCTGGCGCAAACTCAACCGGGAACACGCCGAACTAGTCGAAGTGGTCGAACACTTCGTGGCCTGGCGGCAGGCCCGCGGCGACCGCGACACCGCCGAGCAATTGCGCGAAGACCCGCAGATGCGAGAGTTCGCCCTCGAGGAAATCGCCCAGGCCGATGCCCGCCTGACCACCGAGTCGGCCCTGCTCGAGCAGTTGCTGCTGCCGCGCGATCCGGACGATACCCGCGATGTGATCCTCGAGATTCGTGCAGGCACCGGTGGCGACGAGAGCGCCCTGTTTGCCGCCGACCTGCTGCGCATGTATCTGCGCTATGCCGAACGACGCGGCTGGCAGACCGAATTGCTCTCGGAGAGTCCGTCCGATCTCGGCGGCTACAAGGAGGCAATCGTGCGGATCGCGGGGGATGCGGTCTATTCGCGCATGAAGTTCGAATCCGGCGGGCATCGTGTGCAGCGCGTGCCCCAAACCGAAACTCAGGGCCGCATCCACACCTCGGCCTGCACGGTGGCAGTGATGCCCGAAGCCGATGAAACCGGCGAGGTCGTGATCTCTCCCGACGACATCCGGATCGACGTCTTCCGTGCATCCGGCGCCGGCGGTCAGCATGTCAACAAGACCGAGTCGGCTGTTCGGATCACCCACCTGCCGACCGGTCTGGTCGCCGAGTGCCAGGACGACCGCTCGCAGCACCGCAACAAGGACAAGGCGATGAAAGTGCTCGCCACCCGGATTCGCGACCAGCAGGTTCGCGCCGCGCAGGCGCAGGAGGCCGCAACCCGCAAGTCGCTGGTGGGCTCGGGCGACCGTTCCGAGCGCATCCGCACCTACAACTTTCCGCAGGGACGGGTCACTGACCATCGCATCAACCTCACCCTCTACAAGATCGCGGCGGTGATGGAAGGCGACCTCGACGACCTGCTCGGTCCTTTGCTGGCTGAGCATCAGGCCGAAAAGCTGGCGGCCCTGGCCGACGAATCGTTCTGACCCGCCCTACCCCGATGGCTGATTCAATCCTCACGCCGCGCAGCTGGGATGCACTGCTGGCGGGGGCTGGACTGCCGCGCCTGGACGCTCGAGCCCTGCTGGAATCGGTCAGCGGACACAGTCGCGAGTGGCTGCTGGCCCACGGCGACGAGCCAGTGCCTGCGGAGGTGCAGAGCCGATTCGAGACGCTGGCCGCCCGAAGGCGTCACGGCGAACCCCTGGCCTACCTGCTGGAATGGCGGGAATTTCTGGGTCGCCGGTTCAGGGTCGACGCCGATGTGCTGGTGCCGCGCCCCGAGACCGAGGGGCTGATCGAGGCTGCTTTGGGTCTGCTGAACGCAATGGCTCAGGACGGCCGCCCCGCCGACACGCCCCTGCGCGCAATCGACCTGGGCACTGGCAGCGGCGTGATCGCGATCAGCCTGTCGCTGGCTCGACCCGACCTGCAGCTCAGTGCGACCGATGCCTCCCCGAAGGCGCTTGCAGTCGCCCGCGGCAATGCACAGGCCCTGGGCACCGCGCCGATCCGCTGGCTGCTGGGCGACTGGTGGTCAGCCGTGCCCCCGGATGAGGGCCTCTTCGACCTGGTCGTCTCCAACCCGCCCTATCTGGCCGATGATGACGCCCACCTGCTCGACCCGGCACTGGCCCATGAACCTCGGATGGCGCTGGCCTGCGGGCCGCGCGGCATGGAGGCCATCGAAACGATCACGGCCGGTGCGATCGGCAGGCTGTCGCCCGGCGGCTGGCTGGCCTTCGAGCATGGGGCCGATCAGGGTGCGACAACCCGGGCGTGCCTGCTCGACGCGGGCTTCCAGGAGGTGAGCACGCGAAGCGACCTGGCCGGACTGGATCGCATCACCCTGGGTCGCCGCCCCTGAAGAAGGGGTCGACGCATTTCCAGCGGAGACTTGGCCAGCCGCCTCGGATCATCCTTGGGTTTGACGCGCGAAGGCCCCCTGCCTAGACTCAAGCCACTTCACCGGCGAGAGCCGGCTTTATCGACTCAATCATCAGACAGGATCAGTATCATGGACGCCAAGGAATTCATTCAGCAGACGGTCAGCGAGCATCCGGTGGTGCTTTTCATGAAGGGCACCGCGCAGTTTCCGCAGTGCGGTTTCTCCGGACGTGCGGTTCAGTTGCTCAAGCAGTGCGGCGTCAAGAACCTGGTGACCGTCAACGTGCTCGAAGATGACGACGTGCGACAGGCGATCAAGGACTTCTCGAACTGGCCGACCGTCCCCCAGCTGTATGTCGGCGGCGAATTCATTGGCGGCGCCGACATCGTCCAGGAGATGTTCCAGACGGGCGAACTGCAGAAACTGCTGCCTGCCGAGCCCCAGAGCTAGGCCGTCGCCGACCGGACGCGAGCGGTACAATGCGTTCGATGAACATGCCCTTTGAATGTCTATTTGTCGTACTGGATGCCGGTCTGCGCCGTAGCGACCGCTCCGGGCGATTGCGATGACCCGCCGGCTGATCGTTGCGATCACCGGCGCTTCGGGCGCCGTCTACGGTGTGCACATGCTGCGTCTGCTGCGCGAACTCGGCGGCGTCCAGACGCACCTGATCGTCTCGCCCGCGGGCTGGATGAACATCGACCACGAGATCGGCCTGGCCCGACGCGAGATCGAAGCGCTGGCCGATGTGGTGCACCCGGTGCGCAATGTGGGCGCAAGTATCGCGTCCGGCTCATTCCAGACCGACGGCATGGTGATCGCACCCTGTTCGATGCGCACGCTGGCATCAGTGGCCCATGGCCTGTCTGACAACCTGATCACCCGCGCCGCCGACGTGGTGCTCAAGGAGCGCCGCCGGCTGGTGCTGCTGCCGCGAGAAACACCGCTGAATCTGGCCCACCTGCGCAACATGGTGTCGGTGACCGAGATGGGCGGGGTGATCTTTCCGCCGGTACCCGCCTTCTACAACACGCCGGCCTCTGTCGACGAATTGGTGGACCACACGGTCGGGCGCGTGCTCGACTTTTTTGGCATTGCCCAGCAGGTGTCCCCTGCCTGGGCAGGTTTGAAGCCGCAGCCAGAACCGAACGCGCGGCCGGAGGATACGGAACATGCAGGAACTTGAACTGAAATTCGATCTCCCTTTGTCGCTGCAGGACAGCCTGGAGCAGGAGATCGAAGGGCACCGCTGGAAGGCCGAGCCGGTCTGGTCGTGCTACTACGACACACCGGACGGGGAGCTCGCGCGTGCGCGCATGGCACTGCGCGTGCGGCGCAAAGGCGATGCCTGGCTGCAAACGCTCAAGGCCGAAGGCGTCGACCAGTTCCAGCGCTTCGAGTGGGAACGCCCGATCGACAGCGCCACGCCGCAGCGCGACGCCCTGCCGTCGATCGAAACCCCGCAAGGCGCGGTCGCCCACCGCAGTTTTGCCCTGCTTCGCCCGGTCTTCGAGACCGACTTCGAGCGGCGCAGCGTGGTGGTCAATCCGAGCGAATCGCTCGCGGTCGAGATCGCGCAGGACATCGGCGAGGTGCGCTGCGGCGATCGAAGCGAGGCCATCCGCGAGGTCGAACTTGAAGTGATCGAGGGATCACGGGCCGACTTCTTTGCCTGGGCCCTCGATTGGGCCGAACGCCACCAGTCAAGCCTGCTGCTGCCGACCAAGAACGAACGCGGTTTGCGGCTGGCTGCCCGTCTGCCGCTGACCCCCATGGCGGTGAAAGCGGGTGCGGCCACACCGGGCGCCGACCTGCTGCCGGGCCGGGCGGCCGCCGATGCACTGTCGGCCTGTATCGCCCATGCGCTGATCAACATTGAGCCCATCCTGCGCTCGGACGCTCCTGAAGGTCCGCATCAATTCAGGGTCGGACTGCGCCGCTACCGGGCAGCCCTGCGATTTTTCGGCCTTCGCGAGCTCGACCCGGTCTGGGCCGCACTCGACGGCGAGGCATCGGCTCTGGCCGATGCGGCCGGCAAGGTGCGTGACTACGACGTCTTCGAGTCGGGCATGCTGCCGCAGTTGCGCAGCCGCTTTCAGGCCGATGCGGCCCTGGAGATCCTGTCGCGCGCCGTGATCAATGCCCGCGAATCCGGTCGCACCGAACTGCGTCGCACGCTGTCTGGCCCGATCCTGACGCAGTTCGTGCTGCGGGCGCTCGGCATGGCCGAGCAACTCGCCGACCCGGACCGCGAGCCGATCCTGCCCTCGGACAACTACGGACGCTTCGCCGCCGATCGACTGCCGCAACTGCTTGGCAAAATTCGCCGCCGGGCGCGTGCCGCCCGATGTGAAGAGGACTGGCACCGCGCCCGGATCTCGGTCAAGAACTTCCGATATGCGCTGGAGTTTTCGGCTGCGGCCGTGCCACGCACCATGGACACCGCAAAAATGCTGTCTATCCTGGCTCGCTGGCAGGATCAGCTCGGCGAGGGTCAGGACATGGCCGTGGCGCGTGATGTCGCCACCACCGCGCTGGCGCGCCCTGGCGTGCCCAGCGAAGCCTCGATCCGGGCCACCGCGCTCATCGATGGCTGGCGGGCTTTCGCTTCGCCGCCGGGCGATGGCCATGGCCGCGGGGCGCAGCGCATCCTCCGAGATCTACGCGACCTCTCAAGCCCGCTGCAGCATGCCCGCACGCATCGCCAGCATGCGTCGGGCGATGACCATTCGAGCAGCTCGACAGCCGAGCAGCGCGCATCAGGCGATCAGGGTGAGGCGCACACCCGCGCTCACCCGGAACAGTCCGCAGTTGATGTTCAGATTCCGCGTCTGGGTGAATCGATCGCGTTCTTGCCCAAAGAGGGCCTGGCGGAAGGCGTCAGTGCCGAGTCACTGGCGGCCACTCCGATTGCGCCCGCCGCCACCCGAGTGGCAACAAACCGACCGAAGCTTCGCCGGGTACGGCCACGGCCGAGGGTTCAACGTGCGCGTCGCCGCTGAAGCGTGCAATCATTTCTGACTGACTTTTCGACGAACGGATCGACACATGAAAATGCTCATCGCCATCGACGGCTCGAAGAACTCGCTGCGTGCACTGAAGTACGCCATCAAACTCGCAGGCCGCCTGGACGAAGCCAGCCAGCTCGTCCTGGTCAATGCACATGACGACATCGCGCTGCGGGGTGCGAGCAGTTTTGTCGGCAAGGACGCCGTCAAATCTTATCTGGACGACCTCTCCAACGAACAGCTCGCCGAAGCGGTGGCAATCGCCCAGAAATCCGGCGTGACCCATGAGGTCCGCGTGGTCCGCGGCCAGGTGGCGCAAGCGATCGTCAAGGCTGCGACCGACCGCGATTGCGAGCTGATCGTACTGGGCTCTAAGGGACGTTCGGCGATCCGCGACTTGATGGTGGGTTCAGTGGCCCAACGGGTCAGCGCGCTGGCCGATGTGCCGGTGACGCTGGTCAAGTGACAAAGAAGGCGGCGAAGTCACCATGTTGAAATGGCTCCTGGCCTGGGCGATCAACGCCGGCGTGCTGCTGTTACTGCCCTACATCCTGCCCGCCGTGCAGGTCAAGGACTTCACCAGCGCACTGATCGCGGCGCTGGTGCTGGGTCTGCTCAATTCGATCGTACGACCGATCCTGATGGTGCTCACCTTGCCGATCACCGTCATCACGCTGGGGCTGTTCCTGCTGGTGATCAACGGGTTGATGTTCTGGCTGGCCTCACGCATGCTCGATGGCTTCCAGGTCGCGGGCTTCGGCTGGGCGATCGTCGCAGCCATCGTCTACAGCCTGATCACCTGGGCGGTCAGTGCGGTGCTGCTGCGCAAGGACGCCTGAAGCATCGCCACGCTGCAGCGCTGCAGCGTGATGCAGCTCACGGCATGGCGCCGACGATCGGTCGATAATCAATGATCGCCGGATGACGGTGGCCGATGAATGCGGATGGTTCGATGATCAAGTTCAATGCAGCACCCGCTTTTGATTTCGACGAGTGGGCAAGCCTCTACCAGCGCGACCCGGACGCCTTCGAAGCCCGTCGCAAGGCGATGCTCGCCATTGAAATCGCCAAGGGCGGTCAGCATGCCGAGGCGGGAAAAGCCATCGTGGAGCGGCTGGAGGCTCAGCTGGCCGGGAAGTCGGATGACGAGCGCATCCGGCTGTCGATGCTGGCGATGGTGGCGTCTGCGCAATCGATGGCCCAACGCCTGAACGAGCTCTCGCAGAACATGCAGGCGGCCCAGCGGCCTTCGGGATCATCTCCGACTGCCTGAGACCGGCCGGTGGGGGTTGCCGGGGGTGGCAGGCCGGTGAGGCTTGCCTGGATGGGTTGGATGGTGCCCCCGGACGGAATCGAACCGCCGACCTTCGGTTTACAAAACCGCTGCTCTACCAGCTGAGCTACAAGGGCATCCGCAAGCGGATTCTAAAACGCCGCGCGACATCGCGCGGTTCAATCTACTTCACGCGTGTCAGATGAGGGCGACCGCCCTTCGGAGCGCCACCGTCAGTGGATGGGTCCGGCGGCTCGTTGCCCTCAGGGGGCACAGCGGAAGATGCGCTCGGTGCGGGTGCAGCCTCCGGACTGGGTGCATCCGACTGCGAAGAGGGTACCGATGACAAGGTGGGCGTACGTCGGGTGGGCGGCAAGGCTTCGATGACCGGCTGCGCAGCCGTTTCAGCAGGCGACTCAGGAGCAGGCACGCCAAGACCGTCGTCTGCAACCGCCATCGCCTTGGGCACTTCAAAAGCCATGCCATGCCCGGTTTCCCGGGCATAGATTGCCGAGACGTTTTCGATCGGGACCGACAACTGCCGGGCCACACCACCAAAACGTGCACTGAAGGTGATCAGGTCGTTGCCCAGTTTCAGGCGATCCGTGGCTGACATCGACACATTCAGCACGATCTCACCGCCCTTGACGAACTCGCGCGGCACCACGGTGCGCTCGTCAACAGCCACCGCCAGATACGGCGTGAAGCCATTGTCGGTGCACCACTCGTAGATCGCGCGGATCAGGTAGGGCTTGGTGGAGGGTTCGCTCATGCAGGCGTCACTCAGGTATCGGCAACCGGATAGGCCATCGGCCTTGCATCAACGGCGCATCACCTTTTCAGACGGTGTCAGTGCTTCGATGTAGGCGGGCCTTGAAAAAATCCGCTCTGCATACTTCATCAGCGGCGCAGCCGACTTGGGCATCTCGATTGAGTAGTGATCGAGGCGCCACAGCAGGGGCGCAATCGCCACGTCGAGCATCGAGAACTCTTCGCCCAGCATGAACTTGTTCTTGATGAAGATCGGAGTGAGCTGGGTGAGTCGATCGCGGATCTGCTGGCGCGCACGCTCCATCAGCTTGCCACTTTCTTTGCTGTGGTCACGGCGCTCGAGCTGCTGAACATGGATGAACAGCTCACGCTCGAAATTGAACAGAAACAGCCGTGCCCGCGCGCGCATCACCGGATCGGCCGGCATCAGTTGCGGATGAGGGAAACGCTCATCGATGTATTCATTGATGATGTTCGACTCGTACAGGATCAGGTCCCGCTCGACCAGGATGGGCACCTGACCGTAGGGATTCATGATCGAGATGTCCTCGGGCTTGTTGTAGAGATCGACATCGCGAATCTCGAAATCCATGCCCTTCTCGAACAGCACGAAGCGGCATCGCTGGCTGAATGGGCAGGTCGTGCCCGAATACAGAACCATCATGGGCTTCGCTCCTTGTTTGCAAGACCGGCGCTGTCGCCGGTCGGGGTCAATCAGAAAATGAGGACGGCACAGGACGGAAAAGCCCTGTGCCGCTTGGCCGCCCGCAGGCGGGGATTACTTGACGTCTTTCCAGTACTCTTTATTCAACCACCAGGCCAGCGCGGTGAACAGCGTCAGAAAGAGCAGCACCCAGGTGCCCAGCCGTTGGCGGGTCTTGGCCGAAGGATCCGACATGTAGGTCATGTAGGCGACCAGGTCAGAGATCTGGCCATCATAGTCCGCCTGGCTGAGCTTGCCGCCGACCGCCGGAGTCAGGCTGATCTCGGTGCCCTCGTGCGGATGGCCGCCCTGGAGCTTTTCGGTCTTCTCGGTGCGCACGCCATCGGCGCCCAGGCTGATCACCGTCTTGGCAAACCCGTGACCTGTGCCGTCGCCCTTGTCGGCCTTGGTTTCTTCGATGGTGGCGCCGCGGGTGCCCTGGAGCTCCCAGAGCACATGAGGCATGCCGACATTCGGGAAAATCGAATTGTTCCAGCCGGTGGCCCGTGAGCTGTCCCGGTAGAAGCTGCGCAGGTAGGTGTAGAGCCAGTCGGCACCTGAGCCATCACCTGATGCGCGGGAGCGGGCGGTGACCGACAAGTCGGGCGGCAGTGCGCCGAACCAGGCCTTGGCGTCCGTGGCCGACATGGCGGTCTTCATCGTGTCGCCGACCTTGGTGCCGGTGAACAGCAGGTTGTCCCGGATCTGGGCGTCGGTCAGACCGATGTCCTGCAGGCGGTTGTAGCGCATCAGCGAAGCGCTGTGGCAATTCAGGCAATAGTTGACGAAGAGCTTGGCGCCGTTTTGCAGGGCAGCTTCGTTGTTGAGCTTTTCGGTCGGGAAGCGGTCGAGGTGAATCGACTCGCCCGAGGCCTGCGCGGCCAGTGGCGACAGGGCCAGGCCGAGCGCCACCAGCGGTGCGGCGAACCGGGCAATCAGGGGATGGATCCGGAGTTTCATGAACATGTCCTGGTCGTTCGGGTGTCGGCTCGTCAGTGCGGCGCGAAGGTGACGCGATCGGGAACCGGCTTGAACTCGCCGATCTCGCTCCACCAGGGCATGAACAGGAAGAAGCCGAAATACAGCAGGGTGCACACTTGCGAGATCCGCTCGCCGATCGCCGAGGGCGCCTGAACACCGAAGTAGCCCAGCACCACGAAGACCACAACGAACATCGCATACATGTACTTGTGCCAGTCAGGGCGATAACGGATCGACCGCACCTTGCTGTTGTCGATCCAG